>JAYOLY010000050.1:0-11214 GCA_038120575.1 Rickettsiales bacterium | reverse complement strand
CGATAGTATCGAGCCCTATGGAGACATTGTTGTAACATCCTCTAAGCTCAAAAATATAACAATATCAAAAGATGACATTCCATACATCATTGATGAAATACCAATTTTAAGTGTTGCTGCAATGTTTGCATCAGGAAAGATGACGATCACCCATGCAGATGAATTGCGTGTTAAAGAATCTGACCGAATTAAAAGCACTGTTGATTTAATAAATCAGTTTGGAGGAAATATTTCCGAACTAGATGATGGGTTTATTTTAACAGGCGGATTCAAACCAAAACAGCCATCTATTACCAGCTATTATGATCATCGAATTGCAATGTCTGCAATTATAGCATCAATAGCCTCTGGCATTTCAATAAAAATAGACGATATAAGCTCAATTAAAACATCTTTCCCTTCATTTCTAGATATTGTCGACACCATTTCACAATAATAGTGATTTCGCTTAACATGATTATTCTTAACAAAAACCTGCTTTCCTGATAGCTTAATAGACATGATTGAAATTAAAACAAAAAGTGACTTTCTAGATTCAAAAAACCATTCAAATGATGATATATCTGCATCAATTTACGACACTTTAATTGAAATCAAAAATGAAATTCGAAAAAACAAAGACAAGGCATTACTTTATTACACAAAAAAATTCGATAAGGTATCCCTTACTAACGTCATTGTCAGCAAAGACGAAATAACTCAAGCAAAAAAACAAGTTAGTAAAACATTTATTGATGCAATAACTGTTGCAAAAAACAATATAACTGCTTTTCATCAAAATCAAATTCCATTTGATTGGGAAGAAAGCCCACATGATGACATTATCTACGGAGTTCAATATCAACCCATTGAAAAAGCAGGATTATATGTTCCGGGAGGACGTGCCTTATATCCTTCTACTGTATTAATGAACGCAATTCCTGCAAAACTCGCAGGCGTATCAACATTAGTGATAACAACGCCACCTCTCGAAAACGGACAAATAGCCCCAGAAATATTAGTTGCTGCAGACTTATGTGGAGTTGACACCATTATCAAAGCTGGCGGAGCACAAGCAGTATTTTCTTTGGCTTTTGGAACAGAGTCTGTTCCTAAAGTTGATAAAATTGTTGGACCAGGAAATATTTTTGTAGATAAATCAAAGCAAATGGTTTATGGCATCTGTGATATAGATAAACCTGCCGGACCATCAGAAGTTTGTGTTTATATTGAAGATGAAAACTATGCATCTTTTGCAGCTTCTGAGTTACTAGCACAATTAGAACACGACCCTGATGCATCAGCTATTGCTATATCAACCAGTAAACAAATTTTAAAAACCATTCAAAAAGAATGTTCAACACAACTTAAACAATTAAATCGTAAAGATATCATAAAACAATCGGCCCTCAATTCATCTCTAGTTAGTGTAAAATCTAGACAAGAAGCCATTGAGCTGATGAATGATATTGCATCCGAACACCTAGTTTTAATGATTGATGATGCACAATCATGCAGAAAATCAATCAAACACGCTGGAGCAATTTTTTGTGGGCCTTATACACCTGTTGCTTTGGGCGATTACATTGCTGGTCCAAACCATGTGCTACCTACTGCTAAAGCTGCACGATTTTCTTCACCTTTATCTGTAGGAGATTTTATGAAATTTTCTTCTCATTTAACCTATTCAAAACAACAACTATTATCAATAAAAGATCAAACTAAAACAATCACAGACATCGAACAACTAGACGCTCATTTTAAATCAATAAGTAAACGATTCGACTAAAGAATTCTTTTCTTTAAAACAAACTTAAATAACGCTCATATTCAGTGCCTATCAACTCAGATTTTGAAATAAACTTTAATGCAGCAGAATTGATACAATATCTCATCTGTGTCTGAGTTGGACCATCAAAAAAAAGATGTCCTAAATGTGAATTTGCATAACGAGATCTTACTTCTATCCGTTCCATTCCATGACTATAATCTTTTAGTTCAACAATAAGCTCCGGATGAATAACCTTTGAAAATGAAGGCCACCCTGTTCCAGAATCAAATTTATCAACAGAAGAAAATAAAGGTTCACCAGATACAATATCTACAAAAATTCCTTCTTCAGAAAAATCCCAAAACTCATTCATAAATGGGCGCTCTGTTGAATTTTTTTGGGTAATATCTATAGACTCGTCAGAAAGCTGAGCTAAACGTTGTTGAATCAAATTACGGGTTAATTTAGACCAAGATCCTTCAAAATTTAATCTATTAATATTGTTGTTATCCATTATTATAAATCTTGTGTAAATATCATTATTTAAAATCAATTATGATTTAAAGAATAGTTCATAAAATCATCAATTAAACTATCCAATCTATTAAAATATTTAATTTCTATATTATCATCTTTTTTTAGCATTAAAAACGGTTTAACAAAGTCAAAGAAATCACTCACATATAATGAATAATCCGCATCATTTAAAGTCAATGACTTATAATTAAAGTCATACTCATAAATTAATTTTTTTTCACTTAAATCTCGAAAAATCAAATAATCTCTGCACAGCTCCAATTCAAAGTCATAATCCAAATAATGTCCTGTTTTAAGAACAATCACATTAAATCCATCATAAGACTTTTCACAAAATAGTCTAAAATTCTCAATTGATTGTCCATTGAACTGCTGAGTTTTGTTTAGCTCTAGCCTAGAGCGATAGGCATTAAAAATTTCAAAAAAATATTGATCTGGATCATTAATAGTAAAATCCGCAACATCATTGAAATAATCATCTAAAACGATTTCAATTTTATCATAAAAGTCATCATATAAATCAAATGATATCTCGATATCATTGACAACTAAACGAGACGATGTAAATGAATAATAATATAAAAAATCTGGATTATCAGAATCCTGGTATTTAATATAATCAAATGTAAATTCAACCCGATACTCAAAGTTAAATAATTTCTTTTTTAATTGAATAATCTCTATTGCTGGACTAAATAAATCTTGAACAATTATTCTAAAATCCCTTTTAATGTCAATTAAGTCAGTATTCAAATTAGATTTTTTTCCATGTATTGTCAAAAAATCTGGAGATGACTCAAGTAAACGCAATTGTTGATTATTAGACAGAGATTGCTGAATTTTTTCTATAAAAAGATCTTCCGGTTGTTCAAATAAATCCATAGTTATTCCCAAATACAAACCAGTATATTAACTAGTTAATATACTTTCTAAGTACCCAGAAAATAAAAAATACAAACTTAAGTTAGATTATAATGACAAAGAAGAGCTATGCTTAAGTATTGACCACGTATTGGTTTTCAAATCTAATTTGTAGATATAAACAAAATCTGCTATAACAATATCATTATTTTGTTTTTCCAAACAAAACTCATACTTTCCTGTAAATAGAATTAATGTTTCAGACAAAAAAGTAGCTCTTAAATTGCCATCCTCAAGCAAAGTACATTTCGGTCCTTTAAGCAAAAAATGATCAAAATAAGATTTGATATCAGACCTGTTATGTTTGTGTTGTGGGTCTAAAGTTGGTTTTAATGTAGCATCTTCTAAATAAAGATCAGCAACTATTTGAGACTCACCTGAAGCTAAAGTTTTTGCCCATAAACTAAGTTGATTTTTAGCGATATGTAAAGCATTTTCTGTCATATTTACAACCTTCATAAAATATTTTGTTTGGTGGTACCGAGGGCCGGACTTGAACCGGCACGGGCGATTAAGCCCAACGGATTTTAAGTCCGTCGTGTCTACCAATTCCACCACCCCGGCAAAAATTGGAAATATTATTGTGAAACAAAACAATATTTTTTTCAAGAAAAATAAATTTATGAGCACAAAAAACTTATTTAAAAACTTTTTAACAATTTTTCATAAAAAAACAATAAAAAAAACAAAGAATTTCAAAGGGAAATTATGCACAAAAAGTATTGAATAGAAATAAAGTTTAAATTATTATATATCTCAATAAATTTGAAAGGAGGACTTTGAATGAGTCAATCAAAATTTAAACCACTTGCAGATAGAGTTATTATAGAACCTACTGAAGCTGAACAAAAAACAAAATCTGGAATTTTAATTCCTGATTCTGCACAAGAAAAACCGCAAACAGGTAAAGTTATCAGAATTGGAACTGGACGAGTTACTGAAGATGGAAAAACAGTCCCTATGGAAGTCAAAGAAGGCGATATCGTTATCTACGCTAAATATGGCGGTACAGATTTAAAAGAAGATGGAAATGAACTAATCATCTTAAAAGAAAGCGATATTTTAGCAATACAAGAAGCTTAGGAGGTAGTATTAATTATGAGTGCAAAACAATTAAAATATTCTGATGATGCATGGAAAGCCCTTGCAGAAGGAATCAAAAAAGTAGCTGATGCAGTTGGCTCAACATTAGGTCCAAATGGAAATAATGTTGTTTTAGAAAAAAAATGGGGATCACCAACTATCACTAAAGATGGTGTAACAGTTGCAAAAGAAATCGAATTAGAAGATGCGTTTGAAAATATGGGTGCTCAACTTCTTAAAGAAGTTGCATCTAAAACAAATGATATTGCTGGTGATGGAACTACAACAGCAACACTTCTTGGTTATGCAATATTTAAAGAAGGTTTAAAAAATGTAGCTGCAGGCGCTAACCCAATTCAAATCAAAAAAGGAATTGAAGAAGCTGTTAAAATTGTTATTGCTGGTCTTAAAGAAAACAGCAAAGCAATCGAAACAAAAGAAGCTATTGAGCAAGTTGCTACAATTTCTGCAAACAATGATAACGAAATTGGAAAACTTATTTCAGATGCAATGGAAAAAGTTGGAAAAGATGGTGTTATTACAGTTGAAGAGTCAAAAGGAATAGAAACAGAATTAGACGTAGTTGAAGGTATGCAATTTGATAAAGGATTTGCATCTCCTTACATGATCACAGATAAAGATACAATGGAAGCGTCTTACGAAGATCCTTACATTCTTATTACTGATAAAAAAATATCTGCAATCAAAGATTTGCTACCAGTTTTAGAAAAAGTTGTTCAAGCTGGAAAAGCACTAGTTGTCATTGCTGAAGATATAGAAGGTGAAGCGCTAGCAACTATAGTTGTTAACAAACTTCGAGGAACAGTAAATTGTCTTGCTTTAAAAGCCCCAGGTTTTGGAGACAGACGTAAAGCTATGCTTGAAGATATCGCTGTTCTAACTGGTGGAGAAGTTATTTCTGAAGAAAAAGGACTCTCGTTAGAAACAACAGAATTAAGTCAACTTGGACAAGCTTCCAAAGTTAAATCTGATAAAGATAATACAACTATTGTTCAAGGAAAAGGTGAGCAAGCTGATATCAATGGAAGAATTGAAGAAATCAAAGCTGAAATCGAAAGAAGCGATTCATCATACGACAAAGAAAAACTTCAAGAAAGATTAGCTAAGCTAGCTGGTGGAGTTGCTGTTATAAAAGTTGGAGCATCAACTGAAACAGAACTTAAAGAGAAAAAACACCGTGTTGAAGACGCGTTATCTGCAACAAGAGCCGCAGTTGAAGAAGGAATCGTAGCTGGTGGAGGAACTGCTCTAATCAGACAAATTCCTAATTTATTAAAGAAAATTGAAACGGCAACAGACGATCTTCAAGTTGGAATGAAAATTGTTGCTAGAGCAATTGAAGTTCCTTTAAGACAAATTGCTTCTAATTCAGATCTTGAGGCATCTGTCATAGTTGAACGTGTAAAAAATGAAAGTGGTTCAATAGGATGGAATGCACGAACTGGCGAATTAGTTGACCTCATTTTAGCTGGTGTCGTTGATCCTGTTAAAGTAACAAAATCTGCACTTCAAAATGCAGCATCTATCGTTAGTTTATTATTAACAACAGATGTGTTAATCGCTGATAAACCAGAAGATAAAAGTGCAGCGCCTGACCCAGCAGCAGCTATGGGTGGCATGGGAGGAATGGGTGGCGGCATGCCAATGATGTAAATCATTTCTCTAAATCACTTAACACGAAAACCCCCTCGTTTCGAGGGGGTTTTTATTTTTAATTAACATATAAATTTAAATAAGAAAAATTATTTAAAAAAATCTTGAAAAGCCTGCTCATCAATAATTTGTATGGCAAATCCTTCAGCTTGAAGTTTTTCAGCGTTGGCTAATTTAGACCCTGCATTATCCCCAACAACTAAAATATCTAAAGATTTAGACACAGCTTTAATAATTTTTCCCCCTAACTCTTTTGCGCGCTGTTCCGCATCGATTCTCGACAACGTTTGCAATGTTCCAGTAAAAAGAATTGTCTTTCCTGAGAGTACCCCAGAAAGTTCAGACACCTCCACATCTTGAATATCCATACCTAAGTTTAATAAATCATCAATTAAGGTTTTAAAAAGTGATGAATGAACTGTTTTCATTAACGATTCTGCCATTTTAGGACCTATTCCATGAATAGACTCTAAATCGTCCATCCTTACACACATAATTTGACTAAGTGTTTTAAATTTTTCAGTAATAATTAACGCTCCATGTTCCCCAACAAAAGGAATACCTAAAGCATAAAAAAATCGAGTCAATGATACAGACTTACTTTTTTGAATAGACTCAAGCAAATTATTGACAGATTTTTCTGCCATTCGATCTAACCCAATAAGTTGATTATAAGTTAATCGATAGATATCTGAAATTGATTGAAGTAGCCCCAATTCAACAAATTGTTCTATTTGCTGCTTACCTAATCCATCAATATTCATTGCTTTTCGTGATACAAAATGAATCAAACGACCTTTTAATTGAGCTTTACAATGATAATTAATACATCGATATGCAACCTCTTCTTCAGATTTAACAATATCAGAATAACAAACTGGACATTGTGTTGGCATCTGAAAAGGTCTACTTTTTTCTGAGCTTTGATGAACTTTAACAACGGCAGGAATTACATCTCCTGCTCTTTCAATAATCACTTCATCTCCAATTTTTACACCTTTTCGCTGCAAATCTTCTAAATTGTGCAATGTTGCACGCTGAACTTTTACACCATCAATCAAAACTGGCTCCAACTCTGCAACAGGGGTAACAACACCAGTGCGACCAACCTGTACAGAAATATCATTCAACGTAGTAATCACCTGTTTGGCTTTAAATTTATAAGCCATAGCCCAGCGAGGCGCTTTTGTAGTAAATCCTAACTGATGTTGAAGCTTAAACGAATTAACTTTAATCACAGCTCCATCGATATCAAAATCAAAATTATTTCTGTTATCCAAAATAGACATACAAGCTTTATAAACATCTTCAACAGACGTACAAATAACAGGATCAGGTAAAACAGGAAATCCCATAGCTTTTAGTGATTCAAGCATGGACGAATGAGTTTGAACAGTTGATAGAGAAGATGTTAATCCTTGATAAATAAAAATATCTAATTTTCGTTCAGCCGCAATTCTCGGATCAAGTTGCCGTATTGCACCAGCTGCCGTATTTCTTGGATTAGAGAAGTCCCCTTTTAATTCAGAAAAAACAGACTTTTTAATATAAACTTCTCCTCTAACTTCTACTGTATCTTTTGTTGATAAAGCCAAGGGTAGCGACCGAATAGTTTTTAAATTAGATGTAACATTTTCTCCAACTTTACCATCACCTCGAGTCGCCCCAACTTGAAATATACCGTCCTTGTAATGACAAGCAACTGCCAATCCATCAATTTTAATTTCAACAGTTAACTCTGGAAATTCACCTTCATTTGACTTAATTAATCGATCACAAAATTGCTCTAAATCGTATTTATCAAACACATTGCCTAAAGAAGGTAACACAGAAGAATGAGAAAACGATTCAAAATAATCTAATGGTTTATCACCTATTCTTTGTGTAGGAGAAGATGGTTCTATAAGAAGTGGATTATCAGCTTCAAATTGTAAAAGTTTACGATACAAGTCATCATAATCATTATCTGAAATGGTAGAACGATCTAAAACATAATATGAATAAGAAAAATGATTTAGTTGTTCAACTAATTTCTGATACTCTTTTAAGTTCATCCAATTACTGTACTAGAAATCCATTGCGTAAAATACATAATATATTGAGTCATCGGCCTTAACAAAAGTTGAGCAATAATTAACGTTCCTATCATTTTTCCACATTGTAAAAAAAACACAACAGACCTGACATCTAATTCTGACCGATCTCCATTTACAGCCTCATCAGTAATTTTTGCTCCTGGAGGATCTACAAAAATTGTAAATAAAACGGTTGCAATTCCATTTACTATTCCAGATAACTGAATTGCCGTTGACCTAAACTCAGGTAAATACGCCCCAGCTAACAACGAACACAACACACCAATGACATAAATAGACGTCACCACAACATTAAAAATCAAAAACTGTTTTGGTATCGATTTTATCGAAATAGTCTTTAAAGATGAGAAATTTGGAACACGAAAAGATTTCAAAATTTGAATAAAATTTTTAGGGTATAAAACACTCAATGCCACTCGAGGAATTGAACCAGACTGCTGAAAGCGTTTAATCGCTTTTTGAAATAAAAAAACCATAGTTGGGGTTAAAAATGCACCAATAGAAGCTCCTAAAAAAGCTGCAAAAATTACAAACCTAAAACGAAGCTCTAAATCTAGTAACGCAGATTGAGAACCAGCCAATATTGCCCCATCTACCATAGCACCTAATAATGGAGCTTGAAACATATTAGACAACCTAGACACTAACAAAGTTGACGTTACAAAAGCCATAGCAATGGCAATTTTTTTCGTCCTAACTCCAGCTAATCTCATACAATACGCTAAAGATTCTGTCATATGAATAATAAAAGTAAAGCAGCATATAATGATCAATGTCTTACTTAAAACCATATCGATACTATACAACAATAAAGATAATGTAAAAAGAAAAAAGAAAATGATTTAAAATGTATATAAAAAATGATATGATTTTTATCTAATTAAAAACAAGCGGGATTAGCTCAGTTGGTAGAGCGTTTGCTTGCCAAGCAAAAGGTCGCCAGTTCGAACCTGGTATCCCGCTCCAGCTAATATAATCCCAATCGACTTCTAGAAAAATCATCTATCACAGAATCACTTAACGATTGATTCGAAGAGCCAACTGTTTTGTCAGTATTATTTTTTTTAACACCACCAAACTTAATATCAACTTCTCGTTTTTTGATAATTTTTTTTTTCTTTTTCTTATCCTGACGTTGTTGATCGGCTTCTTGCTTCCATAATTTTCTTAAGTCATCATTTGTTGTCATACATATATAATACCCATAAATTAAACAAAAAAAACAAAATAATCAAAAAAAAAAAACGGGCTCTCTGGACATAATATTTATTTTTGTTACTATAAAAAAAAAATGAGTTCAAAAAAAACACTTCATATTCATTTAGGCATCAATAAAACAGGTTCAACTGCAATTGAATCGTACTGCGTGGATTATTATCAAGAATTAATAAAAAGAAATATAACATTTTTTCCTAAACCATACTTTTATCAACATTGTTGGCCTATTTATTTTAGTTCAACATCAAAGGAAGATGACGCTGCATTGACTCAACATTTTAATGCAGTATTACAGTATGCAAAAACCGACAACATATTTTTAATTGACGAAGATTTGAGTAGCCTAAACCCATTTTTTGAAGGATTTCTAATTCGATATACTCTCGTAAATGGAACATTTGAAAAAAGTATTGAAAAAAGATTAAAAAAATTAACAGCTTTAACCAAACACTATCATTGTAATTTTATTATATATTTAAGACGACAAGATTTATTTTTAGAATCACTTTATTCACAAATTATTAAACAACGCCATTTTTTTTCTTTAACATTTAAAGAATTTTTAGATATCTACCCTGTTGAAAATCTTCATTGGGATAAATTAATACAAACAATCAAAAAATGTATTGGAAAACACAAGTTAACTATTAAATTATTTGATTCAAAAGAATTTTTTAATAACGACATTGTTCATGATTGTTTACATGTTTGCGATATTAACTTGAACGATCTTCCTCTATCAAAACGAAAAAATAATCGATTACGTTCAGATGTATTTGAAAATATTAGAGCCTTCAATGAGATTGATTTCAATATCAATCCTTTATATCATTACAGACAAACACCCATTGAATTATGCCAAGCTGTGAATGACAAAGCGTATGGTTTTTTTTCCAAAGAAGAAAGAAAACAGTTTTTAAATCAATTTAAAACCTCAAATAAAAACTTAGCTATTCAATTAAATAAAAAAACAATTTTTTCTCCAAGAAAAAAACCTACAGAAATAATACATCAAGAAAAATCTATACCGCTAACTAAAGAACAAATCTCCATGTATAAAGAATTATATTTTCCAAAACCTAAAAAACAAAAAAAGTAACTCTTTACCAAGAATTATGTTCATTTTACACTAATCAATATGATCACTATCTTAGATTATGGAGAAGGAAACATAAGAAACGTTGAAAGAGCATTTCAACATCTTAATCAAACTGTCAAAGTTACAGACTCTATTTTAGACATTGCCAATGCTTCAACATTAGTTGTTCCCGGACAAGGCGCATTCAAACAAGCCATGTCAAAACTTAAAGAAAAACAATTAATTGAGCCTATAAAAAATCACATCAACCATGGAAAAAAATTTCTAGGGATATGCTTAGGTTTTCAAATTTTATTCGAAACATCTCAGGAACATGGAATTGTTGAAGGTCTAAATATTTTTCCAGGACACCTAACAAAGATTCATCATCCTCCATTAAAAGTTCCTCACATGGGCTGGAATAAACTGTCTATTAACAATGATTGCGACATGTTTAATCATATTGAAGATAATAGTTTTGTTTATTTTGTACATTCTTTTTACTTGGAAGATACAGTTCAACATATTATTTCAAGTAAAACAACTTATGGGAAACAATTTATTTCTGCAATCCAACAAAACCATGTTTGGGGCACACAATTTCATCCGGATAAAAGTGGAGATATAGGTCTTAAAATTCTTAAAAATTTTATTAATTACAAAATCTAAAAATTATTTATTTTAAATATTTATAAACAGTTGGTCTTGAAATATTAAATTTATCACAAATATGCTTAATAGACATATTTTTATCATAATATAATCGTTTAATAGATTTTTTTTGATGTTCAGATATTTTTTCAGGCCGTCCTCCCATACGTCCTCTTGCAAGAGCTCCAATTCGCGCGGGTTCAGTG
>JAYOLY010000049.1:0-11245 GCA_038120575.1 Rickettsiales bacterium | reverse complement strand
CTTTTATATTATTCAATCCCATATATGTATATTACACCATACATTAAAAAAAACAAAAAAAATTAATTTGAATGAACACAATTTTTTTGTAAAAATAATCTCATGTTCAAAAAAAAAATTACAAACTGGGCAAAAACTGTTAAGACAAAAACAAGACACTATTACACACCAAAAACTGAAGAAGAATTAGTTTCTATTATCCAGCAATGTATTAAAACAAGCACACCTATTAAAGTATGTGGAAAAAGACATTCTTATAATGGAATTTTTTTAAATCAAACCAAAGGGAAACTTGTTTCATTAAAAAAATTTAATAAAATACTTTTTGTAGATACAAAAAAACAATTAGTAACTTTCCAAGCAGGAGCATCTACTCCTCAGCTACTGCATTATCTAAAAAAATTCAATTTAACAATCCCAAATTTAGGAACAAATATCATGGATAATTTTATAGGGGCTTGTTCAAACGGATACCATGGAAGCGGAATGACGTATCAAATTCAAAGTTCATTTATTCAATCCATTACTATCATAACAGGACAAGGAAAAAAAATAGTAATTAACCGTACCGATAAACTTTTTGAAGCATTTGGAGTAAATATAGGAGCATTAGGCATTATTATTGAAGTAACTATTAAATGTGAAAAAAGTTTCAAACTAAATCTAAAAACAAAACAAATTGATTATCTAGATTTTAAAAAAAATTTTAATCAACTTCTGAAAAATAATAAGCACATAAAGTTTATTTGGGCCCCTCACACAACAATTTTTCAACTATGGTGTGCCAATGAAACAACCAAAAAGTCAGATTCTTTTTTAAAAAAAATCAAAATATATTTTTGGGACGGCATTATAATAAACTCTATTTTGCATGGTTTTTTATTATACATCGCATCAATCAATAAAACGTTTATACCCAAAATCAACTATTTTATTACATGGTTATTAGTTCCTAAAAAAGGAGAAACAATTTACAGTAGCTACTGGATTTATTTTTTACCACATTTAATAAAACAAGATACAATCGAATTCGCGATACCCATTAAAGATACATTTTCTTTTTTTGAAGAATTACAACAAGTCATTAAAACTAAACCTTTTTTTGTACAAACACCTATCGAAATACGATTTGTAAAAAATGATAATTTCTGGCTTAGCCCTGCTTACAAAAACGATGTTTGCTATATCGGAACAAAAACACATTTTCTTCCATTTTTTCGCACTGAAAAATATAAATTATACTTTCAAGCGTTTAATAATTTAATTGAAAAGTACCACGGAAAACCTCATTGGGGAAAACAACTTTACATGTCAAAATCCTACATTAAAACTCACTATGAGAAATGGGATGAGTTTTGGACATTAGCTTCTATATTAGATCCTATGAACTTATTTTCAAACACATTTTTAGATCAAATCAAAACAGAAAAAGCACAAATCAATTTAAAAATCCTTTCAAAAGAAATAGAAACAGAACTCAAAAACCATCAACTCCTATGATAAAAAAAAATAAAGCAAAACATACAAAATATTATTTTTCAGATGTTGGATTTGGAGCATCTCCATTTGGAAATATATATAACGACAACATAACCAGCTCTAAAGCAAAACATTTAGTTTCTAAGGCAATAGACTTGGGTATAAATTATTTTGATGTAGCCCCTTATTATGGAGCTACTAAAGCAGAAACCATACTGGGTCAAAGTCTTCCAAAAAATAAAGAGAACCTTATTTTATCCACTAAAGTTGGTCGTTATGGTTTGAATAGTTTTGATTTTTCAAAAAAAACAATTCAAAATTCATTAGAAGCATCATTGAAACGATTAAAAACAGATCATATAAATATTATTTTTTGTCATGATATTGAATATGTCAGTAAAGAAATCATACTAAATGAAGCAATTCCCACTTTAGAAACATTAAAACAAAAAGGCTACCTCTCCCATATTGGCATATCAGGATATCCCCTAAACAATCTAGAAACATTATCATCACATCCTGAAGTTGATATTGTTTTAAGCTACGGACATTACAACTTACTTAATCAAACATTAATGAAAAACATCCAAAATTTTGAAAAAAACAATGTTGATATAATTAACGCTTCTCCTTTTTGCATGGGTCTACTAACACATTCAAACTGCCCTGATTGGCATCCCTATAATAAAAAAGATGATATAAAAAAAACAATATCTGCCTTATCAGAAAAAAAAATCAACATTGAAAAAGAAAGCTTTATCTATGCACTTAATCAACAAAAATTTGTCACCACATTAACGGGAATATCAAAAATTGAGTATCTTAACAATTTAATTAAATGGTCCACTGAAAAACATAAAAACAATGTAGTAGAGACTGTCAATTTTCACTTTAAAGATCATCAAAATATAAACTGGCTCTAAAATTATTTTTAAAAACATGCGACAATTTATAAAATAACCAAAAAAAAAGAGACTGCCCTATATGATTAAAAAATTCAAATATTCAAATAAAACTATTAAGCAATATTTAGATAATATAGGCACAAAAATCTCATTTAAAAAAAATGAATTCATCTGCAAAAAAGATCAAGAAGCTTTATGTTTTTTTATAATCCTAAAAGGAAAAGTAACAATTCATCAAGGAAATAACAATGACTTGATCTTAGATAAAGGTGCGTTATTTGGAGAAATTGCTATTTTTTTTAGCGAAAAAAGAACTACAGACATTACATCAACAACAAATGTGGAACTTTTATCAATTCCAACCAACATTTTAAAAAGAGACGTTTTAAAACAAGAAAAAGTTGCTATAAGTATTATGCAATTTATTGGGTCTATAATGATGGAACGGATTCAAAAATATGAACATGATTTATTAAATCAATTAAACCAAGATGACACTGAAACTAAAAAAATTCATAAATTAAAAGAATTATTAATTTCTGAATGGGCACTTAAATATCATAATATTGGAAAAGCAGGTAAAATTGAAATCATTGCAAATAAACCGTCTTCTTCCACAGAAGATCTTGCCATATGTTATTCTCCAGGAGTTGCAAAACCATGTGAAGAAATTCATAAAAACCCAGAAAAAGCATATGATTATACCTCTAAAGGTCATCTAGTTGGTGTAATTTCAAATGGCTCCGCAATTCTTGGACTCGGAAATCTTGGCCCCCTTGCCAGTAAACCTGTCATGGAAGGTAAAGCCATTCTATTTAAGAAATTTGCAGATATTGATGCATTTGATATTGAAATTAATGAAAGAGATCCAAAAAAGCTTGTTGATATTATTTGTTCACTTGAACCAACCTTTGGAGGCATAAATCTTGAGGATATTAAATCTCCTGAGTGTTTTTATATTGAACAAGAAGTTCAAAAACGCCTTTCAATTCCAGTATTTCATGATGATCAACATGGCACTGCAATTATTGTTGCTGCGGGTATACTAAATGCTACAAAATTGACCCATAAAAAATTAAAAAAACTAAAAATAGTATTTTCAGGTATTGGAGCTGCAGGTTACACTTGCGCAAAATATCTACTTAACTTTGGAATTTCAAAAAAACAAATTATTATGACAGATATCGAAGGAGTTTTATACAAAAACAGAAACAAATCCACTCAATATTATGATGATCTAGCTCAAGATACTCCATTAAGAACACTTGAGGAAGCAATCGAAGGAGCAGACATATTCATTGGTCTATCAAAAGGAAACATACTTACTACAAAAATGCTAAAATCAATGGCAAAAAATCCAATTGTTTTTGCATTAGCTAATCCGATCCCAGAAATTAATGTTGCCTTAGCAATGGATACTAGAAAAGATTTAATCATTGCGACAGGAAGAAGCGATTACCCTAATCAAGTAAATAATGTTCTAGCTTTTCCTTATTTATTCAAAGGAGCGCTTGCTGTTCGAGCAAAATGTATCAATTTAGATATGAAAATAGCTGCAACAAAAGCTATTGCTGAATTAGTTCATAAACCATCTACAGCAAAAGATTTAAAACAACTAAAATTCAGTTCAACCTATATTATTCCTAAACCACACGATCCCAGACTTGCAGAAACCGTCACAAAAGCAGTTGCAAACGCAGCTATCAAAAGTAAAGCAACCTAGAATTTAAATTATTTTGTTCGTGTCAAATTTAATGACTTAATATAATTTAAGTCAGACACCATCAAATTATTAACTTCTATTGTTAGCATTTTATTACAAAGAAAATGTGATAATTTTGAAAAATCAAGTTCACCAAAAGATAAATGCAAATGAGAATCTTCAAATCCGTCACCTCTTGAATCGTTATTATCCAAATGAATAACCTTGGGATTCAATACTGAAATCATACTTGAAATATATTCAATAGGGTCAAGCTTTAAGGCTCGAGCAGTTATTAATAAGTGGCCTGTATCGATTAAAATATCTTTCCCAGTACTTTTCTTGATGTTGGCCCAATCTTCAGGTTTATATATTGGAAACAAAAATCTTTCTTTGTAAGCAAAAATAGGTTCAATCTCCAACATAAACCGAGAGTCTTTAATAGGTTGAAACCATGAAAATAACTCACCTAAGCTACATGAGGAACTATTAACAAAAACACCAGGATGAAAAACAATATAACTACAATTTGGAAAAAAAGTTAACGATTCAAAGACAACATCTAAAGCTCGTTTATTGTCATCATAAGCATCTCTATCTAAAAAATTTACGCCTTGATATAAAATCCCACCGTGAATTCCTCTAACCTTATCTTGAATAGGCTTTAATAATTCCAGTTGCGACTTTAAGGTTACAGGATTACCTAAATGATCAATATGCCTAATATAGACTTCAAAATAATCAACATCCCAATCAACATACTGATCTAGTTGATCAGCATAAACTTTAATTCCTATCATGTTTACATTATACTAAAATTTTTAAAAAAAATTTACACCTATTGATAAAAAACATAAATAAAAGACATGAAATAGACAATCGAATAATTCAAAAAAAAATAACATTTAAAATGTAAAATGTATTAAACATGGTGCGCCCGGAGGGATTCGAACCCCCGACCTGCGGATTCGAAGTCCGACGCTCTATCCAGCTGAGCTACAGGCGCATTAATTATAATTTAAGTGTCATAAAAAAAAATGAGACTGTCAATAGATTAAGCTATTGATTAGAGTTCACAACCCCAGCCGACATTAAAAGTTTAACTGCATCTTCCATAGATAAATCTAGTTCAACAATATCAGCTTTATCAACAAAAACAAAAAAACCTGATGTAGGATTAGGCGTCGTAGGAATAAAAATAGAGACTTTGTTTTCTCCAATATTTTGACCATCCAAAGACGTTAAGCCAGTAACCTTGCTTGATGTTAAGAAACCCAGTGCAGACAACCCTTTTCTGGGATACTCAATTAAAACTGGTTTAAAATCTTTTTTTCCCTGTAAAGAAAAAGCATTAACAATTTGTTTAGATGATTTATAGATTTGACCAATAATTGGGAGTTTATTTACCAAAGCATCAAACCACTTCACAAAGAAACGACCAATAAAATTACTAGTAAGCATTCCCAAAAATGTAATTGCAAAAACAGTAATAATGAAACTTACATAAGATGGAATAGTAGAGTTAAAAAAAGTATCAATTGGATAATTTAAAAGGTTAACCAAAGTAGACAGAATAAAAAAAGTTGAAATAACAGGAATAACAATTAAAAGACCATAAACAAAAAAAGATTGAATTTTTTTAAACATTTAAAACAAATATTATCAAAAAAAAAACCAATTTTAAAGTTGACTTTCATTCACTCAATTGATAGGATTTGAAATTAATATTTTTATTAAATAGAGGGCTCTAAAATGAACACAAAAACTGAAAAACAATTCAATAGAACATATGGTTTAGATGAAGTCGCTCTGGTTCCATCTAACATCACCTTAGATTTTGATCTTGTGGACATTTCAACATCAATTGCAGGTGTTAAAATGGATATTCCCATTTTTGCATCAGCAATGGATTCCGTTGTTAGCCCCAAAACCGCATCCATCATTGGAAAACACGGTGGAATCGGTGTTTTAAATTTAGAAGGTGTTCAAACTCGATACGACAATCCTGATGATATTTTGCAAGAAATTGCAAATGTAAGTAAAAAAGATTATGTAGCACTGATGCAAAAAATATATCAAAAAAATGAAATTAGATATGATTTAATTAAAAAAAGAATTCAAGAAATTAAAACTAACAACATCCCAGCAGTAGTATCATGCACACCCCAACGTGCAACTGAAATAGGTCCAATCGCAGCTGAAGCAGGGGCAGACATACTTGTCATACAATCGACGATTGTTTCCAACAAATATCATGCAAAAGACCCTTCCAAAAATTTAAATATCAAAGAATTTTGTGAGTCGATGCCAATTCCTGTAATGCTTGGCAATACAACAACATATGATGTATCCATTGATCTAATGAAAACAGGAATTCAGGGTCTTTTTGTTGGAATCGGTCCTGGAGCTGCATGTACAACAAGAGGGGTGCTTGGAATAGGTGTGCCAATGGCGTCAGCCATTGCAAAAGTTGCTAAAGCAAGAGACGATTACCACGAAGAATCAGGTCGTTACATCCCAATTATTGCAGACGGTGGAATTGTAAACTCTGGCGATATTTGTAAAGCACTGGCATGTGGAGCCGATGCCGTTATGATAGGTTCTCCATTTGCAAAAGCTGACGAAGCACCAGGGAATGGATTTCACTGGGGAATGGCAACGCCAAACAATATTCTGCCAAGAGGTGCTCGAATCAATGTTGGTTCAATAGGAACTTTAGAAGAAATATTAATTGGACCTTCAAATACAGATGATGGATCTAAAAATTTTAGAGATGCATTAAAAACTTGTTTTGCAACACTTGGTGCAAGTAATATTAAATCAATGCATGAAGACATCGAAGTTATTCTTGCACCTTCCCTACTTACTGAAGGTAAACTATATCAAAAAGCTCAAGATTTAGGGATGTTTAAACAATAATGATTGCTATACTTGATTTTGGATCTCAATATAGCAAAATAATAGCGCGAAAAATTAGAGAGTTTAATGTCTATTGTGAAGTTGTTCCCCATACAATTAGTTTAAATGAAATTAATGAAAAAAAATTCAAAGGTATCATTTTATCTGGTGGCCCACATTCTGTTTTTAATGAAAATTCACCAAAATGCTCAGACGACATCATAAATAGTTCAATTCCAATACTAGGTATTTGTTATGGTATGCAATTAATTGCACAATTACTTGGAGGAGAAGTTAATGCTGGAACATCTCAAGAATATGGTCCTGCAAACTTATTAATTGACAATAACTTTGATCTTTTTGAAGGACTCTGGCTAGAAATGTCTATCTGGATGAGTCATGGAGATAGCGTCATACGTATGCCAGAAGGATTTCAAAGAATTGGTCATACTAATAGCTGTTCTATTGCAGCAATGGCTAACTCTGACAGAAAAATATATGGAGTTCAATTCCACCCAGAAGTATCCCACACTCCTAAAGGAAAAGAAATTTTATATAATTTTGTTTGTAACATCTGTAGATGTAGCCCTAATTGGACACCAAACTCATTTATTAAAAGCGCCATAAACGATATCCAAAAAACAGTAAAGCACGATAAGGTTTTGTGTGCCTTATCAGGAGGCGTTGACTCCACTGTTGTTGCTGCTCTAATCAAAAAAGCAATAGGAAATCGCTTAACATGTATGTTTATAGACATTGGTTTTATGAGACAAGACGAAGGCAAAAACATTAAAGAAATGTTTTCTAAAAAATTTAATATCAATCTAATTTATATCAATGCACAAGACCGTTTTTTTAAAAAAATTAAAGGAATCACTGATCCTGAAGAAAAAAGAAAAAAAATTGGTGAAGAATTTATAAGAGTTTTTGAAGAAGAATCAAAAAAACTACAAGGAGATCACAAATTCCTTGCTCAAGGAACGTTATATCCCGATGTCATTGAATCTGCAGTTGGTGATGTGTCAAAAACAGCCGTTACTATAAAATCGCACCACAATGTTGGAGGATTGCCTGAAGATATTGATTTTACAATTATCGAACCTTTACGTATGCTATTCAAAGATGAGGTAAGAAAAGTTGGTATAGAACTTGGTTTACCTGATGAAATTATTAATCGTCAACCTTTCCCAGGACCAGGTCTTGCCATCAGAATTTTGGGAGAAGTTACAGAACAATCTGTTGAAACAGTTCAAAAAGCTGACGCGATTTTAATGGAAGAAATAAAAAAAGCTCAATTATACAAAAATTTATGGCAATCATTTGTTGTACTTTTACCAATAAAAAGTGTTGGAGTTCAAGGAGACAAACGAACTTACTCTCAAGTTGCTACAATTAGAGCCGTAAAATCCGAAGATGCTATGACAGCAAATTGGGCGCACTTACCTTATGAACTACTTGAAAAAGTATCCTCTAGAATCATAAACGAAGTACCTCAAATAAATAGAGTTGTATATGATATTTCATCAAAACCACCCTCTACCATAGAATGGGAATAGAATTAATTTAAATCTCTAAACTTTAAGTAAGTACAAAGTTAAAAAACAATTTTCAATCCTATAATAGGTTTTAAACTTGGGAAGATAAGAACATCATTAACATCATCAAGTAAAACCTGAATTAAAGTAAATGATACGCCTAGATCAATACTTTTTGTCAACGGATACATCCAATTCTTAACCACTTGAAATGAATGCAAATAAAAATCACTTTCATCTTGATTCACAACTTGTTGACCAGAGTAATTATCAAATAAAAAAAACATATCACACTCTTCAATCAGAGGCATTGGTGCTTTAATACCAATTTTCAAATCAAAATCAAGCTCTTTTTCAACAGAAGCAGGAACAACAGAACTAAAACCTAAAACTAAATCATATTTTTGAGTCATAGGAAAATAAAATGTTCCAGAAGGAGTAGATGAACCTGAAAAAGGAACAATAGTATCAACCTCTAATCCAAAAATATTTAAAGATAATACACAATATATAAAAACAGAAAATAAAAACTTAATCATAATAAATCCCCTACAAATACTTACACTACTACTATACTACCAAATTTATTCAAAAAAAAAAAAATATTAGTTTTAAACAAATTTTCTTATTTGACTGAATAATAAAACGTTTGTTAAGTTAATAAACGTATGAAAAATGAACCCAAAACAAAAAGAAAAAAAATAATTAAAGAACTTTTAGCAAAAGGCTCAAACAAAGACTATCTACTATTCTTCAAACAATATCACGAAGTTGACATTGCAGAAACGCTTGAAGAATTACCTATTCAAGATCGTATGCAGTTTTTTACAAAAGTAAACCCTGAACTTTCCGCTGAAATTTTAGAAGAAATGAATCTGAATCAGCAAATTGAAATTATCACAAAATTCAAGACAACCCTAGCTGCAAAATTTATTGAAGAAATGGAACCAGATGACGCTGTTGATTTGATAGAAGAACTTCAAGAATCTAATGAAATAAAAGCTGAAGAAATTTTGAAAGCTCTTCCTGAAAAAGAACAAAAAGATATTAGATCACTACTAAAATATAAAACTGATTCAGCTGGATCTTTAATGACGTCTAATTATATTGCCATTCCAGAAAATCTAACTATAGAGAATGCTCTTGAATTTATAAAAAAACTAGAATTATCTGAGTCTGAAAGTTCATTTTATATTTTTATTATATCTGAAAATAACAAATTAATTGGATATACAACATTAGTAACTCTTCTTACAGCAAAATCAAACACTAAAATTAAAAATTTCAGAAACGACTACCCTATTACAGTAAATATAAATGATGACCAAGAAGAAGTTGCTAAAACATTTCAAAAATATAATATGTCAGTATTACCAGTTATTAACAATAAGCATATTTTAAAAGGAATCATTACCGTCGACGACATCGTTGATATTGTTGTTGAAGAAGCCAACGAAGATATTTTAAAATTAACGGGAACAACCACTGACAACGAAAAAAAATTATTTTCTGGTAAAATTCTGACTAGTATAGCCTTTAGAATTCCATGGCTAATTATTACTATTTTAGGAGGTATTATTGCTTCTTACATCATAACAATATACTCAAATATGCATTATGAATCTATTTTTCCACTTGCACTATCACTAAGTTTCATTCCATTGCTTATGGGACTTGGAGGAAATGTCGGAAATCAATCATCTGCAATTATTGTTAGAGGCCTTGCCACTGATACTTACAAAAAAAGTAGTTTATCTATTATTACTAAAGAAATGGGAATTGGAATTGGGATTGGCCTAATTCTTGGTATAATTTTATTAATATTTAATTTATTTATTTCAAATTTAGACTTAACATTTTCATTAATTGTATCATTTTCTTTATTGTGCAACATTATTGTTGCTACGTTTATTGGCTCTGCTCTACCTTTATTTTTTAACAAAATAAACATTGATCCAGCCATTGCATCTGCTCCATTTATTTCAACTAGTTTAGATATCATTGGACAAATAATTTACTTTATAATTACGTTAAGTGTTATAAATAAATTTTATTTATGAAAACAAATAAATTTGCTGGAATTGTTTTATCCAGCAAACCATTCTTTGAGTCTGATAAACTGATTGATTGCTTCACTGAACAAGATGGAAAAATACGATATTTAGCAAAATCAGCTCAAAAACCAAATTCTCAATTTGGAAGTAAATGTGACCCCCTATCAATCATTGAAGGAGAACTTTACAAAGGAAAATCGTTTAATATTCTGACTAATGTTTCTTTAGTACAAAGTTTTAAAAATTTAAGACAATGCTTTAATACATTACAACTTGCATTATTTTTTCTAAAAATCATTTTATATAGCACAGAATATAATCAAAAAAATCAAGAATTATATAACGTATTAATATGTCATTTAAATCAACTCGATAAAACAAAAAAAATTCATTCAATCAAATTAAATTTTTACCAAAACTTCTTAGTTACAGAAGGACTTTTAACAAAAAACGCCACACTATTATCTGAACAAAACTATATTAAAATGATTTCTGAATATACTAACAAATCAATAACACCACCATTATATTTACCTACTTAATTTTTTTTAAAGTATTGACTAATAATTTTATCCTTAGTTAAATAAAATAATGATTTTTCTTAAATTAAAAACAAACATATGATCAATCAAATCCTTAGCAATACATATAGTTTTTTTTCTTCCCTTTTTT
>JAYOLY010000048.1:0-11356 GCA_038120575.1 Rickettsiales bacterium | reverse complement strand
GCTTTACGTTGTGCGTCATTAAAATAAGCTGGAACTGTGATGACAGCTTTTGTTACATCTTGACCAAGATAGGCTTCTGCATCAGATTTAATTTTTTGTAATATCATTGCAGAAACTTCGGCTGGCGTAAAATCTTTTTCAGGACCTTTCACTACAATTCCGCCATTTTTTCTTTCTGCAATATCGTATGGAAGATTTTTATTGACTTCTTTTAACCGTCTTCCTATTAAACTTTTTACAGAAAAAAAAGTGTTTTTTGGATTTGTAACCGCTTGTCTTTTTGCAGGCTGCCCAATTAAACGTTCTCCATCTTTTGAAAAAGCAACGATCGAAGGCGTTGTTCTTGCTCCTTCTGCGTTAGCAATTACAGCAGGTTCTTGACCTTCCATGATTGCAAAACATGAATTGGTTGTACCCAAATCAATTCCGATAATTTTTTCTTTACCCATTAGTTATCTCCTTATGTTAAAAAGTTTTTTTACACTCACTCTAAGGTCATACTTTATGCCAATTTAATCTGAAATAAAATAAAGAATTGTGTTAAGTTATTGTACATTTTATTGTTTTTGATTAAAAGGTGTTAAATTATTGCACACTTTATTGTTCTTAATTCCGACAATATCTATATAAACCTTTTCATTCAAAACTGTTGAACTCATTGTTCTATCTTAATCCCTAAACAACCCTTTGGCTCAACTTAGCAAGCAACCCTGTGCTTTACTGGGAAACGACGACCATAGATGGACGAATAACACGGTCGTGCAGCTTGTAGCCCTTTTGCATTTCTTTGATGACAGTGTCAGGCTTAACGCCATCTTTTTTATCCTGAGAAATAGCTTGATGAATGTTTGGATCAAACGGCTGATCTAGTGCATCAATTGCTGTAACGTTTAATTTATCAAGTGTAGATGTGAGCAATTGTTGAATCATGACAAAGCCTTTAATGATTTCAGCTTGATCTTGACCATCTTGCTTGGCATGCTCACAAGCAATTAAAAAATTATCTAAAATGGGCAAAAACTCAACAATGACAGATTCGGCTGCATATTTTTTAAATGTATCCACTTCTTGCTGCTTACGTCGTTTAAAATTTTCAAGCTCAGCCATGTACTTTAAAGCGTCTTCTTTTGATTCTTTCGCTTCAATTTCGTATTGAGATTGCTGCTGTTTTAGTGTTGCTAACTCTTCTGTTAACTCTAGAAGTTGATTTTCAAGCTCTTTAACAGATTTTTTTGGACTTTTTTTTAACTTTTTATCGCTGTCTTTTTTTTTATTTTCTTGTGTATTTGTTTCTGTTTTTGACATTCATTGCTCCATATTTAAACAAACATTGTTTTAGTTGTTATTTATTTTTATTAAGTATAAGGAAATGTCAAATGAAGAGCAAGTCGTGACATACCAGTCCTGATTTAACCCCTTACTGATCTTCAAAAATAATAATATTTAAAAAAATTGAAATTTTTTTATAAAAATTACGATAAATATATACAAATAATAAAATATTAATCAAAATAAACTATTAATTAATATTAAAAGGAGAATAAAATGGGACAACTTCAAGCAAAAAACTCACACCCAGTAACACCACTATCATCTACAATGACCAACATGCATGTAGATGTAGCTACAGTAACTTCTGCATTAGCAGATTTATCTGTTGGTTCAATTCAAGTTACAAGTCAAGTTACAGGGCAAGATACAAGTCAAGATACAAGTCTTGAAAGTGTATTTGGAAATTTTAATTTAGTAGAACAACCGGGAACACAGTTTTCAGGTGACACTTCTATGGAAGCTTCTACGACAGGAACATCGTCTCCAGGTGACACTTCTATGACAGAAACACCGTCTCCAGATGACAGTGCCGGTGTTGACACAGGACAGGAGACTACTACTCGGCCAGAAACACATAGGTCTGTTATTAATGCAATTTGGGGACCAGATGTTGGAGGGATGCTTTATGAAGCAACTACAAGAGCACTTTCACCAGAAAATCGTATTTCCACTCAAGAAACTACCACTGTTGGGCTAGCTCCTCCACCGGTAGCACGACGTAGAAGAGAGGACAACCACGATGTTGAAGACTATGGAGCAGCCCGTCGCACTGTTCGTCGTAGGCTTGAACTTGGAGAAGCTGCTGAGGGATCTGCTTTTGCTGGTTTTCTAGGCGGATCTCATAGTCCTATCTCGTGGGAAGATTTTTATGGAATGGACGAAAATGAAAATCAAACCGTTTATTTGGCTCTAGAAGAATGGAATCCGCCAGCATCATTAGCTGGCACAGGTTGGGAATCATCTGATGATGAAGCAGGAACACCAACTAACGCAGGAGCAGCAACTAACGCAGGAGCAGCAACTAACGCAACGCAGAACCAACAACTGACGTAGGATCATCAAACTGGACTACGACAACGTACTAATCGAGGGGAGACTAAACTCTCTAAGACGATGTCCTAGATCACTAGATTAGTCACTCAAACAGCGCGTCTGACATAGACGTGCTGTTTTTTTATTGCTATGTCATCAGTTTACTAGGATTATGCTACACTTTTAGCATGATAGATACTCATGCTCACTTATATTTATGTAAACAGCCCCTCTCTGAACTTGTTAAACATGCCAAAGACGCTGGAATTGAGCATCTTATCAATATTGGAATTAATATAAAAACAAGCTTAGATGCATTAAAACAAGCCCAAGAGTATCCGCACTTTATTCATCCCACTCTGGGTATACACCCTTGCGACTCTCAATATGATGTCGACATGGACACCATGAAACAATTAGCCATTCAACATCCGTTTGTTGCTATTGGTGAAATTGGCTTAGACTATCATCATATGACAGCACCAAGACATCAACAAATTGCATGCTTTGAAAATCAACTAGCACTAGCCGCTGAACTTAATTTACCTGTCGTCATTCATAATCGACATGCCGATGACGACATCAAAGCCATCATCAATCAATGGCCACAGCTGAAAAAAGTGCTTCATTGTTTTTCGTCGTCTGCTGCGTTTGCAGAATCGGTTATCAATGAGACAACCTATTTTTCATTTACCGGAATGATAACAGCAGCTAAAAAAGGTAAACTGGTCAATGCCATTCAATCTATTCCACTGTCTCATATTATGATCGAAACAGATTGCCCCTATCTTGTCCCAATAGAAAAAAAAGGTCTTGAAAACGAACCTGCCTATGTGGGTTTTGTTGCTAAAAAAATTGCAGCGATAAAACAACTTGATCTTCAAGAAACTCAAGATATCTTAACTCAAACGTCTAAATCCTTTTTTAATCTCTAATCGTTATTGATTTCAATTAAAATAGTTACAGGACCATCATTAACACTTGCAACATCCATCATTGCTGCAAATTGGCCAGACTGAACAGGTTTGTACTGATGTTCAAATTCTTTCAGCAATGTATCGTACAAAACCTTAGCTTTTTCAGGTTTGGCAGCCAATGAATAATTGGGGCGACGACCTTTTGAACAATCGCCATATAGTGTAAATTGAGACACCACTAAAATATCTTTTTGAAGATCTTTACACGACACAGTCATCTGGTGAGTGTGATCATTAAAAATGCGTAACTCTATCGCCTTTTTTACACATTTTTTTATCTGATCTTCTGTATCATTGTGGTGAATTCCAACTAAAATTAGAAGCCCTTCATTGATAGTTGAAAGTTGTTTTTTATTGACAGTGACTGACGCTTCTTTAACTCGCTGAATAAGAAGTTTCATAGATTAAATTAAGTATTTTGAGCCTCTTGAACGTCGCTTTTTTTAGCTACTTCCAACCGTTTTAGCATGACAATTACTCGAACAAGATCTCCAAATTTGTCTTTGATAGGAAAAACACCTACACTTAATTTTTTATCTTCTAACGTCATGTCTACAATTTTTTGATCGTATTCCAACGCTTTATCAAGTAAATCAAGTAATTGATTATTATTTATTTGGCGAGAAATGACTTCCCCTAACGCTTCACCTGGAATTAAGCCCAACATTGATTCTGCAATATGATTGATATGTGACACCACTTTATGCTTATTTACAAAAATTATTCCTTCAGACACATTATTTAAAATGGGTTTAACAGTGCCATTTTCTATCCCCACTTTGGCTGTTTTTAACACATCTAGAGCTTTGTATAACGCCATCAGTTCTGTTATGTTTTTTATGGCTTGATTGAACGTCATATTAGAATAAAAATGTGGAAAATGGTCTTGTAGCTTGAATTCTTCTAAGGAATGTTTTATCACATTGTTAATTCGTCGGATAAAAAAGATTAAATCAAGTACCAATAAAAAAATTATAATTCCCAGGATAGCCATTGCTCCCCAAATAGGTTGAAACGAAATAGAACTCAACACGTGTTCTATATCTACAGAAATTCCATAAGTATTTAACATCGCGTCGTTGTACGCCGTGAATAAATAGGTCAGAGCATAGCCGATGGATAAAATGACAGTGATTAAAAAAATTGTTGCTTTAAAAATGATTCCAATTCGATGAGTAAAAAAATTAAGCATTCATTTCTCCAATTCTAATAAATTTTCTTAAATTATCATCTGTACCTGCAATGACAAGCATATCTTCTTTTTTTAATGGATAATTAGGATCTGGCACATCAGTCATTTCTATACCAAACGACATCTCACCATCATCTGTGATAGTGGGAACACGTGTTTTAATACCCACAATATTAATACTGAACTGAGACCGAATATGTAGGTCTTTTAAGGTTTTGTTAACGAGCCCAGCGGGAACAGAAATTTCCATTAACGAATGTCGTTCTGAAATGGAAACATATCGACCAACTTTTTCAGTTGATAGTGTGTTTGCAAGTTGAATTCCCATTTCTTTTTCAATTCCAATAACATGTTTTACGCCCATAGACTGTAAAATATTTTCTTGTAAATTGTTGATGTAACGAACATGAATTTCACTGACATTCATGCGTTGTAGTAAAGCTGTTGTTAGCAAACTAGATTGCACATTTGATCCAATTGCAACAATAGCCACATCTACATTTGAAATATTGATTGAACGCATTGCTTTTTCGTCTGTTGTATCGACAATAATGGCCTGAGAAACAAGGTCTTTGACCTCTTCAACAATCTCTTCATCCGAATCGATAGCGAGTACTTCAAACCCTTTTTGGGTTAATGTGATTGCAACCTGAAACCCAAATTGACCAATTCCTAATACAGCAAATGTTTTTTTCACGTTTTTTGACCTCGTTTAAATTATATTATATTTTTCAATGGGATACGCATAGTTTTTTCTTCGTTTTTGTTTTAATAATGCATATATAAACGTAAACGGTCCAATTCTTCCTACAAACATTAATACCATTATAATCATTTTTGATACATTTGATAATTCCATTGTCGATCCCAAAGAATACCCTACCGTTCCAAACGCAGAGATAATCTCGAAAAACAATTTAAAAGGGTGTTGTTTGTCGATAAACCATACCATTAAAAATGTTGATACAAAAATTAATAAAACACAAAATAATAATGAAAACGATTTAATTACACTTTCAATATCAATTGTCTTTTTATGATAATCTGTTCTGAAAGATGATCTTAACGTATTCCAAACAGACATTAAAATGACGCCAAACGTTGTGGTTTTAATTCCTCCACCTGTTGATCCTGGAGAGGCACCTACAATCATAAGCAATATCATCGCAATAATGGTTCCAATATTAAATGAATTTAAATCAATTGTATTAAACCCTGCTGTTCGCGATGACACACTATGAAAAAATGAAATAACAATTTTTTCTACCCACGTATAAGATGCTAATGCATAATTAAATTCTGATAAGCATATAAATAGGGTTCCAAATAAAGTTAACCCTAGTGTCACTACAAGAGCAAGCTTCGTTTGCATTTTAAGTTGAAAATTATTATTTTTTGAATCAAAAAATTGGAATAGGTTAAATAAAACAGGAAACCCTAGTCCTCCAAAAATAATTAAAGCAGATACAATTAATGTCACTGGAATATTGGTTGCAAAGGCGGTTAAAGAATTATCATATAATGAAAATCCTGCATTACAAAATGCTGAAATAGAATGAAACACTGCAAAATAAATATTGTTTAACAACGACATGGCATTATCATACGAAAATACGGTTAAGAATATGGCGCCTAAACATTCAAAAAAAATCGTAAACTTAAATATAAATCCAATTGCTGAAAATGTTTCGTTAATATTTATAGTGGAGTAATTTTCTTGTAATTCTATCGATGCCGAAGGAGAAATTTTTCGTTTTAAAATCAACGTTAATAACACAGAAAAAGACATAATCCCCAAGCCCCCAATCTGAATGAGCATTAAAATAATTAATTGACCAAATAATGAAAAATCTTGTCCAATATTATTAATGGTTAATCCCGTTACACAAACGGCTGAAAATGCCGTAAACAAAGCATCTACAAAGACAACAGGAATTGTTGTTGCTGAAGCAATTGGTAAACTCAACATTAATCCCCCAATAAAAATAATAAATAAGAAAATTAAAATTAAAACCTGAGCTGGCTTGATTTTAAACCACTGCAATATGTAGCCTAAATGACTGGCTCGTCCAATTAAAATGATAAATAACGACATTTGAGAAATAAATAAATCAAATGTTAAAGGAAAATTTGGAATCAGGTCAGAAAATAAAATGACAACAACAATATCGGTTGGGCGAATGAACAAATAGCTTAATTTGTATTTAGATAAAAAGACAAGTCTTAACACAACATCAATGAAATAAAACGTCATTAAATATAAATGTAAATCTTCAAAAATCTTCGTTCTTGTCATTGTTTCATTAAATGAAAATTCAAGAACCAGAACAATTAAGGATGTTAATCCTGCAAACCCTGATAAGGTTGTGAATAAGGTATCTATTGATTTTTTGATGTCACTTACAAATAGTAGTGCCGAAATATAAAGTGATTTAATTGTTAAAGATATTTTTTTAACCATGTTTTTAGCTTGCAAACAACCCCTTTTGAAATTGGATTAAATACTATTGCATTTGTTTTTAAACCATATAAAACCAATCCACTTGCTGTTGCATAGGTTGAACTTTCAATTATTGCTTGCATCGAGTCTGGCAATCCTACTCGACTATTTGTGTTGTAAGATTGTGAAAAATAGTCTTTAAACCCTTTTAACAAGCTCCCTCCACCGCCTAGGATAATTTTATACTCTTCATTTTTTAAATCTGGAAATTTAACGTATAAAAACTGTATTAATTCTTTTACACGTGCGTCTATTATTTGAGATAGTAAAAACAACTTAATTGTTTTTCTTCCTTCAGATTTTGAGTTTATTTCGATCGTATCTTTTTGATTAACTCGCTCCAGATTGACATCTCCATACAAAATTTTTAACCGTTCAGCTTCGGGAATTGATACGTTTAAACATTTTGAAATATCTTGTGTAAGGACATCAGATCCAAATTGAAATATTAAAGAATCTACCATAGTGTTATTTACAAACTTTGAAACTTTTATACTGGTTCCACCAAAATCAATTAAGATGGACCCTTTTTTTCGCTCATCATCTAACATAAGTACTTGGCTTTGAGCCAACGCATCATAAATAAACCCTTTAATAAAAAAACCCATATTTTTTAATATTTGTTTAATATCTAAAATACTGTCAGAATTGGTAGCGACCAACAACGTTTCCAATTCTAGTGTTTTTCCAAATACACCTGTTGGATTACTCACTTCTTTTCCGTCTACTTTAAATGTTTTTGGAATAGCATGTAGCAACGTTTTACTGTTTGAAACGGCAATATTTTTAGATCGTCTGTAACATTCTATTTTGTCTTTATAGCTTATTTGACCTGTTACTTCTTTTGAAATTAAAATGCCAGTATTTTGAATAAATTCCATTGAACTGTAAGGTAAATTTACTAAAATATTGGACGTCACTGTTTTGGCTTCTCTTTCTGCACGCTTAATTGCGCGATCTAAAGATTTATGTAATTCAACAGAATCGGTAATTTCTCCTTTACTGATTCCATTCGAAATACTTGTTCCAATGCCTAAAATTTGTAGCTCTCCGTCTGATGTTAGCTCACAAATTGATGCACAAATTTTTGAACTTCCTATATCTATTCCGAGATAGACATTTTCATTAACTTCCATATTTGACAAATACCTTTTTATCGACTCTTAAATCAATATAACTAATTGTATCTTTTTTTTCTTTAGGAATATATGATAAAAATTTCTTTAAATCTTTTAATTTTTTATTTGAGTCAATAAACTCACCCAAATAGACTTGAATATGGTCATCAAGTATTAAAATAATATGATTAAAGGCATCAGATTCTATCATTAACTTGGTATCTGAAAAATATAAAGCTAGTAGCTCATGATATTTTTTTATTTCGTCTAACACACCAGCATTCATTTTTTTGTTGGTAAAATATTGAGGGTCGAGCCCTTTAATAAAAAGTAATTCATCATTATTATTAATGATAGCTTCGTCTGTACTGATAATGGTTCCATCATTTGCGATTAACCAACTTTGGCCTTCCGACAAACACACTACCCACGGATCTTTTTCTGTAATAGACAGTTTTAAACGATTTGGAAATTGATACGAAACAGTGATATCTTTTATTTCTGGAAACATGTTTTTGATATCTTTTTTTAATCGATTAAACATAAGTAATTTAATAATATGTTTATTCTTATACTGAGTGAAATCGCTGTTTAATGTTTCCGTTGAAATATAGTTATTCCCTTCGATATTGATCTGTTTTAATGGTAAAAAAGGGATACTATAAATGGCTATAATTAAACTTAAAAAAATAAATACTGGGGATAATTTTTTTTTCATCTCCTATTATTTTAATCGTTTAAGTGAACTTTTTAAAATAATTTCTACCAATGCATTGAATGATATATTGGCTTGTTTTGCTTGTGCTGGTAAATCTGATGTATCTGTCATTCCAGGAACTGTATTGATTTCTAATAATACAGGACCTTTTGTTGGACTCACAAGAAAATCAAGTCGCGCCATTCCAAAACACGTTGATTTTTGGTAAATATATAAAGCATCTTCAACAAGTTTATTATTCTCTTCCTGCGTTAATTCAGCTGGCAAAATAAACTCTGTTAAGCCTTTTGTGTATTTGGCTTCATAATCATAAAATCTGTTTTTTGGTCTTAGCTCTAAAACAGGTAATACAACAGGATCTGGATTGTTAATAACTCCAACAGTAACTTCTTTTCCTTCAATGTATTCTTCAAGTAAATATTGTGCATATTTTTCAACTAAATAGGTTGTTTTAATGGTAAGCTCTTTTTCTTCATCAATGATAAAAATATCAATGCTAGATCCTTCATTTAATGGTTTTAAAACAACTGGAAACGAAAAATTTTTGGGCAATGACATTAGCGTATGATTTAGACGTTGAAAAAGTGGAATGGTGATAGCCGAGTGTTCAAATAGTTTTTTAGTTACATATTTATTAAATCCAATTAAAGATGACTTAGTCCCACACCCAGTAAATGGAACCCCCTGCTGCTCTAACAAAAACTGCAACATGCCATCTTCGCCATCAGCTCCATGTAGTCCTATAAATGCAATATCACATGATTCTCTGATAGACTGATTTTGTGCATAATCAATTATGTCTACATGATATCCTAATTCAGAAAGTGCCTGATAAATATTTTGACCGGATCGCAATGAGATCTCTCGTTCTCGAGAAAACCCACCACATATCACACCAATTTTTTTATTCACTAACTCGTTTATCATTCGTAGAATTTGACCTCAGGTTCAAGTTTAATTTGAAATTTATCGAAAACTTTTTTTTGGATAAAGAGTATCATATTTTTAACATCATTATAAGTTGCATCGCCTACATTTTCCATGAAATTTGCATGCTGATTTGAGATTTTAACATTATCTTTTTCAAACCCTTTCAACCCTGCTTCTTCTATTAATTTTGCAGCATAAAAATTATCAGGATTTTTAAACATACTGCCAAATGTTTTTGATCTCATTGGCTGCTTTTCTAACCGATCTTTGATATATTGATGAACTGTTTTTTTTACGTTATCAGTGTTGTCTTGAGACACATTAAAAGTGGCTTTTAAAATAATCCATTTTTTTTCTTGAAAAATACTTTTTCTATAAGCAAAGTTCAACTCTGAAGCAGTGAGCGTTTGTTTCTGTGCTTGTTCATCTAAAATGATAACATGGTCTAAAATATCAGAAACTTCCGTTCCCCAACATCCAAAATTCATAGCAACCATTCCCCCTATTGTTGCAGGAACTCCAGCGCAAAACTCTAAACCGCTCAATCCATGCTCAATGCAAAATTTCAAACAATCACTTACACTTGTTCCTGCAGAAAATGTAGCAGTATTGCTTGTTTTTTCTGCTGGAAACATTGTTCCTGATAGTTGAATAATATGATTTATAGATGAGTTTGGATTAATGATGCTATTGGAGCCTTTTCCAACAATAAAAAACTCTTGATTATGGTTTAAAAAATGAATTAAATCTGTTTCATTATAAAATTGACTAAATTCATGGATATGACCTGATTGTTGAAATGTCGTACACTTAGATAAAGGATAATTGTTTGTTTTTTTAGTTAGACAATTCATTTATTTAGCACATCAACTAACGATGGAATCATGTTATTTATGTCACCGGCGCCCATAAACAAAATAATATCACCTTTTTTTGATTCACTGCATAATTTGTTAATGATATCTGACTGTTTTTGAACATAACACACATCATTAGTTTGTTCTTGTTCAACTAAATCAACAAGAGTTTTACTCGAAACATTATAAATATTGTCTTCATTTGCTGAATAAATATCAGTGATAATTAGTTTATCAGCATGAGAAAAAGATTTAGAAAAATCTGTCATTAAATCATGTGTTCTAGAAAAACGATGAGGTTGAAATACACAAATCAATGATGATTTACTTGCTTTTTTTAATGCCTCTAAGGTTGATTTAATAGCTGTCGGATGATGTCCATAATCATCATAAATTTTTATACCTTTACACTCTTTTACAAGTTGCAATCGTCGTGTTACTCCAGAAAAATGAGATAAACCATTTTTTATAGATTTAATGGTAATTCCAAATTTTAATGAAATACAACACACACCTAATGCATTATATACATTATGGATACCAAAACTGTTTAAATTGATTTTATCAACGAAATTGTCCTTATAATACAAATCAAATGATGAGCCAGTTTCTGAATATTCGATATTTTTGGCAGTGCAGGTTGCTTTTTGGTATGTAGAGAATGTCCAAATTTGTTCATTTTTAAATAACTTCTTATTAC
>JAYOLY010000047.1:3648-11479 GCA_038120575.1 Rickettsiales bacterium | reverse complement strand
AGCTAGTACAGTCTCAAAAGGATATTGCAGAATTGACGATGATTACCGATTTGGAACGACATGATTTAAAAAAAATCTGCCAAGCTGGCAGCATTCATGTGTCCGATCTTCGCAGCATAGAAACGTATGCTCATGTGTTTCATGGTGTATCAACTATTTCAGGAACATTACAGCAACACACTAACCTAAACCATTTACTAGAAGCGCTTTTTCCTGGAGGTTCGATTACAGGCGCCCCTAAAATTAGAGCGATGGAAATCATTCACGAACTTGAATCACGTCCACGAGGTCCATATACAGGTTGTATTGGATATGTTGGATTTAATACTTTTTCTCAATTTAATATTGCTATACGAACAGCTTACACTATGGATAATCAACTCTATTTTCATGCAGGTGGAGGCATTGTGTCAGATTCGATTCCTGAAGATGAATGGAACGAAGTAACTGCAAAATCTAAAGGACTTGTTCAAGCTTTAACTCATAATCAAGCTTGTGCTGTTTAGTGTGTATCCTTGTATAAAATAATAATTTGTATTAAGTTTATGATATATTTTCAAGGGGTTTTAACATGAAAACTGTATACAATTACGTTTCTGCAAATTTAGCAATTAAAGACAAAAAAGAACTAGAATTTCCATTTTTAGATTATGGTTATCTATATGGTTATGGTCTTTTTGAAAGCATTCGAGTCATCAATGGCAATCCTATTTTAATTGACGAACATATACAACGAATCAAACGAGGAGCTATCATACTAGATATTCCTTTTTACTGGACAGCAGATGAACTAAAAGATAAAGCAACCGAACTGATAGCTAAAAACAATGTTTCAAAAGGAATTCTTAATTTTTATTTAACTCCTGGCGATCGTTCTCATGACCCTGCTATAACAGACATAACAGACCCTTTTCTTTTAATGGTTAACAGAGAATGGCCCAACTACCCTGAAGAATTTTATGCCACATTGGAATTAAGACAAGAATCCTTTCAAAAAACTCAATTAGATCGTTTAAAAACGTTGTCTTGGATGAAAAATGTTTTAGAGAATCGTTTAAATAAAGAAACAGACGATGTCATTTTATTTAACGACAAGCATGAAATTTTAGAAACAACTCGAGCAAATGTGTATTTTGTTAAAGACAACACAATATATACCCCAAAATCTCCAATGATTTTACCAGGCATCATCAGACAATTTCTACTAACCAACCAAGAAAAAATTGGCTACGACATTGTTGAACGATCCATCACGTTTGATGAGTTGGCAGATTTTGATGAAATTTTTCTAAGTAATGCTTTACGAGGTATTTTCTTTGTAAAAGAGATTCTTAGATTTGAAGGTCTTCACTCAAAAGAAGTCTCTAAAACAATTAAACAAAGGTTTAATACGTTATTAAATATTTAACTCTAATATTAACGCGTTTATTTGCATATATTTTCATTAATTTTCATAAAATAGCTGACTAATTTTATTATCAAAAAATTGACTCTTTTCAAATATTTAGCTATATTTGTGGTAATTTAAATTAATTTCGAGGTGTTCAAGCAATTATGAGTGTGAACAATGTCCCAATTCAACCTTCAGATCCATCACGAATACCTCAACAGAAAATTCAGCCATCATCGTCTGAAAACATTGCTGCTGCGAATGAAGTTGAAACCATTTCAAAAGACCAACAAACTGAAAAAAAATCAGATATCCGTCGCACTATAAATAATGAGGATATTATGTCTCATTTACTTGCCTTAAAAAAACCTGTTACAGCTGAAAACAAACGTATTTTAATGACGATGTTGCAATATGGCATTGAAGCCTCAACAACGTCGTTTGAATCTATTCAAAATTTAATTAAAAATAATGACCAAAAAAATCTAATTGAATCCAGTATTATTGCTCATTCAAAAGGGCTTGCAAATAACACAAAATCTATCAATCTTATTTCTCAATACTTATCTCACAATGTAGACTTAAATAATGCCTTTCTTAAAGCTCAAAAAAACTTAACTAGTTTTTATGCGTTATTAAACAAAATACAATCTGATAATCCGCTTAAATTATTTTCATCATTATCGTCAATTATGTCTAACTTCATTGATGAGTTTAAATTGTTTGAAAAATATAAGAAAAGCAACAAAGTGTCGTATATAGTCAATAAGTCTAATGACTTTCTTCAAGAAATAAAATTTTTTCAAGAATTTCTCTCTGGTCTCGAGTCAAGGATCAATAAATTGCAAGATGCACCATCTTCGATGACAGCTGTAAAAGAACAAATCGAACAAAACAGAGCATCGTTAGCTCAATTTTTTGACCACCTTTTATTGCAGCTTGTCTTATCAATGCCCCCAAAAAACAATCAGCTTGCTGAGGAATATTTTAATTATTGGCTCATTCCCAACCCTTTTGTTCAAGGCAAAAGAGATATCGAACTGCTGATAAGCAAAGATAAAAAAAATAACAAAAAAATCAACCCTAATAAAACCACTATTGTCATCAAATGTGACACGTCAGATTTAGGCGATCTTACCATATCCATTGAAGTTGACGACAAAAAACTTTTTTATAAATTTTATTCAAGCAAAGATATTACTCAAAAATTTATCGTTGAAAATACAGCTGAATTCAAAAAATCTGTTGAAGCGCTAAATTATGATGTTGTAGGGCTTCAAACGTTAACAAAAATCAAATCTTTGCAAAAACTTTTATTGCCTGTTTTTAATTTAGATCAAATTACACGAATTAGTACTGAGGCTTAAACAATGACTACAAATAAAAAATCTTCAAACTTGAAAAAAGATATAAAACTCAAAAAATTTATTGATGATTTAAATATCAACGATAAATCAAAACTAAAAGCAGCTGTTCTCAAATATGATGTTGATAAAGACAAAGCCCCAAAAGTTGTTAGTATCGGAAAAGGGCAAGTTGCGGAAAAAATACTTAAAGTTGCAGAAGAACATCGTATTCCTTTTTATGAAGACCCTTCTTTAATCGATTTGCTATCAAAACTAGATATTCAGTCCGAAGTTCCTCCTCAATTATATAATTTAGTTGCAGAAGTACTTTCTTTTGTGTATAAATTAGATCGATTAGCAAAGAAAAAAGCATTAGTAACAAAAAAATTTGACTCGAATAAAAATAAACCATAACATCTAATGTTTATACCAATTTATATTAGGGTAAGATGAAAAAAGAGGGTGAAAATTGATAATAGTGCAATCAACATATAACAATATTTTTTTAAATGTTTATAAATCCTTTTTTGTAGGTATACTACTTCTTGTATTATCTCTTAACCCATCTTCATTATTTGCTTACGAGCATTATGACGAAGTTTTAGAGCGAGGAGTCTTAAGCAGTATGGAAGCGATGAGAACGTTTCAAGTTCATTACACAAACTGGATGCATTACACCTTAAATATCAGTACTCCTGGTTTTATTGAACAAGGTGTGTATAACACTCGTGAACATATTGGACAAAATGTAAATGGAGTCGAAGAATACGAAATTAATATCAAGCCTTTTTATAGGTGGAGAGCTGGTCCAATGGTTGAAACAAACAATAAACTCGATTTTTATATAGACGCTAACAGTCGTGGATTTTTTGTTGTTTTGCTTCCCTCTGGCAATCTTGCATACACGAGAGATGGTCGATTTAGAATTGATTCTGAAGGTCGTCTTGTAACGTTACAAAATTCTTATCCAGTTTTAGGTGATGGTGGTGAAATTGTGTTTCCTGAACCCACCGATGACATTGTCGTTTCACGAGCAGGTCTTATTTTTGCAGACGGTCAACCACTATCAAAAATTAAAATTTCCGTCTTCAGAAGTTTTACAGAAATGCAAACACTTGATGACCTAAATGGATCGTTTTTTGTCATGACAGAACCTATTGAAGTTATCGAAGGTGCAGAAAACTATGTCATTGTTCAAGGTGCCGTTGAACAAAACAATGTATTAAAAGCCGTAACTGGTGATATACTTACTGCCAAGAATGGATATGAGACATCTTTAAAAGTTGCGCAATTAATTAATAGAGCTTTATCAACAGCTGCAGGATTAGCAGCACCATAAACAAAAGGAGTAAAACATGATATCACAATTATTTATGGCTAAATCAGCATATTTTGCATTTGAAAGAAAGATGCAAATCATTGCAAACAACATTGCAAACGCTCAAACTGTTGGGTTTAAAAAGAAACGGGCAGAAATGGAAAGCATTTTCCCTCTTGTTCTTGAACGTGCTTACACGGAATTTGATGAAATTTCAGGTGGATCTGGTAAAAAAAGAAAAAAATATATGGAATATGGTCAAGGTGTTCGTATTGTCGATATTACGAAAGATTTTACAACAGGAACAATAGAGATTACGAATCAACAACTCGATGTTGCCATTCAGGGCTCTGGGTTTTTTCAGTTTTCTCTTCCTGATGGAACGTATGCCTATTCCAGAGCAGGCAACCTTCACATGGATAACGAAGGAAATATTTTAAACTCTAATGGACACCCTATTGAACCAGCTATTGTTGTGCCACGAAACACAACAGAAGTCATTATTAACGAAGAAGGAGAGATTTTTGCTCAATCTTCCGATAGCACAACTCCGACAGAAATTGGACAAATTTATGTTGTTCAATTTGTTAATCCAGGTGGGTTAAAAGATATTGGTCAAAATCTATTTCGAGAAACATCAGCCTCAGGTGGTGCGGAATTAACTATTCCAGGCGAAAATGGTGCAGGTTCATTGCAACAACGAGCTCTAGAATTTTCAAATGTAAATATTATTGAAGAAATGATGCAGATGTTGCTTTGCCAACGTTCATTTGAATTGGTTAACTCCACAATTAAATCGGCTGATTCTATGCTTAAGCAGGCTAGTGACATTGGTAAGTAAATGATAAAAACATTTTTTTTTCGATTCATCATAATAGTAATTATTGCGTTTCCATTTACTGTTAATGCAGTTGAATCGATTAATGCGTTCTCTGAACAATATATCATTAACAAACTAAAAAAACGTATTGTAACGGATTTTAAGTTTGTCTCTCCACAACACATCTCTGTTGACGTAAAAAACAAACAACTATTTAAATCATACCCGGCAAACTCATCTTTTTTTTCCGTAGAGCTTCCAACAGATTCAATAATGCTTGGTAAAAGACTGTTTTCTATTGTATTTTACGATCAATCACTAACTATTTTAGACGAAAAAAAAATAGCTACGGATTCTAGAGCTCAAGCATTAGCCTATTATACAACTCGAAAAATCCATTCTCGGTCTGCTCTGACCAAAGATGACTTTAAACAAAAACTAATCGATGTAACATCCTTTACAAGTCCATTCACACTAACAGTTGACGATATTTTGAATCAACAAGCATCAAAAACAATATCTGAAGGCGCTATTTTATCCAGTAAATGGCTTGAACCTGTACCCCTTATTCAAACTGGAGACTATATTACAGCCATTATCGCAACAAAAGAGTTCCAAATTGAAGTTCCTGCACAAGCTTTAGACTCTGGCATGATCGGAGAATTAATAAGAATTAAAACAAATGTTTCGTCGAAAATAATAAAAGGTGAAATTTCACATGAAAAAAGCGTTATTATTAACTCTATTTAGTTTATTTATATTGAACACAACACATGTTGCTGACTCATTGTTTCAGCAACGATCTACCCCTTTGTATGGCATTGAAAGACGTCAAATATCTGAAGGAGACATTATCACAATATACATTTCAGAGTCTACATCTGCAGCTCAGCAAGCCTCAACAAGAACTGAAAAAGAATCGTCTTTAGCTGGTTCTCTTGAAGCTGGATGGGAACAAATTTCTAATCTTTTAGGTAACGAAACAATTAACCAAGAAAGACTGTATCGTTTTGGAGGAGAGGATCAGTACGAAGGATCAGGTCAAACATCTCGACGAAGCAATGTGAGAGCCGTTGTGTCATCAATTGTGACAGAAATTTCGGAAACAGGGAATTTATATGTAGAAGGAATTCATCATGTAAAAGTTAACAATGAAGTTGAAACTATTCGAGTAGCGGGTTTAATTCGTCCTCAAGATATCTCTCCAAGTAATTCTGTATATTCATACCAAATAGCCAAAGCTGAAATCTCAGTCAACGGTGTTGGTGTTGTTGCGTCTAAACAAACTCCTGGCTTAATGACTAAAGTATTTAATTGGTTGTTTTAATATGAAAAAGCTAGTCCTTGTTATTTTAAGTTTCATGTTGATCTTCTCAAGTGTTGGCTTTGGTCAAGTTCGGCTAAAAGACATCGCCACTATTATCGAAGCTAGAGACAATCAACTCATGGGATATGGGCTTGTTGTTGGGCTTAGAGGCTCCGGAGATTCTAGATCGTCTGCCTTAACCGAAAACTCGATGAAAAATCTTCTTTCTAAAATGGGTGTCGTTACAGGCCCAGGAGCATTAAATTCAAGAAATATTGCATCAGTTATGGTGACGGCCGATTTACCAGCGTTTATCAAACAAGGGCAACGAATCACTGTAACCGTATCTGCACTGGGTGATGCCACATCTCTGTCAGGCGGAACACTTTTGATGACGCCTTTATATGGTCCTGATATGAATACATATGCTGTTGCGCAAGGGCTAATTATCTTAAATGGTCAAGCAGAACGATCTGCATCCAGCCAATATTATAAAAACCAAACAACTGTTGGAAAAATTATCGATGGTGCCATTGTTGAAGCTGAAGTACCTGTAACGTTTTTGGACCAACATAATATTACGATAGTATTAAATGAACCTAATTTTGAAAATGTTTCAAAGGCAACCAGAGCTATCAAAAATGCTGGGTTTCCTGGTGTAAAATCTATTGACGGTAATACTATCAAAATTCCACTTAAAGATTTAAAATCTTACGATTTAATTACATCCATAGCTCAACTTCAAAATATAGAAATCACGCCAGATGCATCAGCAAATATTGTTATCGATTCTAAAACAGGAACAATCATCATTGGAGAACAAGTTAGACTCTTCCCTGTTGCGGTTACGCATGGAGGAATATCGATTACAATCAATGACTTAGGCGGGGCTGGAGCAGGATTGTTAGGACAGCAAAGAGCTCAAAATCCGATTGAGCTTGTGGAAGAAAAAAATCCTATTATTGTTCTGAATCCTGCAAATACAATTACAAGTCTAGTCAATTCACTTAATCAACTTGGAGCCTCTCCAAAAGATTTAATCTCTATCATTCAAGCATTAAAAGAATCAGGAGCTCTTATTGCTACACTTGAAATATTATGACACGATTTATTGTTTTAATTTGTTTTTTACTTATTTCACACTCTAATGTTTTTTCTCAAACTGGTTTAGATTATTCAAGTATATTGCCATATCTTGATTCTCAATCAACAGCATCACAATCTGACAAAGAAAAAATACAAACGATGTTTATTCAATCTATGTTTGTTAATCACATGATGAAACAAGACGATGACTTATTTAAAGATGATGATGATGACAATTTTTTTTCTACAGAAACAAATAATTTTTATAATTCAATTTTATCATACGAAATTTCAAAAATACTTGCTAAACAAGATATTCTTGGTTTTGAGAAAATGGATTTCGACTATTAGGGAGTGTTATGTCTCTAGACGAAGTTAATTTAAATCATTTAACAAACCAACATCTTGCCCATAGTCAACAGTCTGAAGACAATGATTTATTTATTGAAAAATATTTATCTTATGTTGAATCTATTGCCTCTAAAATTATTAAAACTCAAAAAATTCCACCTTGCATTGATTTTGGTGATTTAGTAAGTTGGGGGATAGAAGGTCTAATAAAAGC
>JAYOLY010000047.1:3133-3525 GCA_038120575.1 Rickettsiales bacterium | reverse complement strand
ATGTGAGATTTTAGATAGTATTAGAATAGAATGGAAATATCGCATGCCAAAAGATTTCGATAACTCAAAATCTGAATTAAGAAATCAACTTTCAGATTTTGTTGTAGATCAGTTAAATGAATTATCTTCCTCTCCTGACGCAGACCCTAATATCTCTGATAGTTTAATTGAAAATACAGCAATAGCAACATTTTTATCCTATGATTTATCTTCAGCAACATCTACTGCAAAAGGAACTATAAATCCAGAAACTGAGCAAATTGATGAAAATTTTCAAGAAATATGGGATGAAATTTCAAATTTATCAGTAGAAGAAAAACAAATTATAGATTTAATATATAGCCAAGGCTTAAAACAAACAGAAATTGCAGACCATTTAAATTGTTCTACAG
>JAYOLY010000047.1:0-3123 GCA_038120575.1 Rickettsiales bacterium | reverse complement strand
TAAACAATTTACAGCTATTCTATTTATTTTTTTAGCAACTTTACAGTTTACACATGCTCAGGATCAAGAGATTATGGGAATTATGAATGATTCAGTTGTTAATGATTTAGAAGAAGAAATTAGAAAAGCAGTAAAAAAACATGCTCTATACAGTTACAATATTGCAAACGTATCAACGCCTGGCTTTTCTCCTCTCCTTTACCCTGAGGATCAACTTGAACTTCAACAAATTGTTCCCGAAAATGATGAAATGTTTCAAAAAGTACTGCTCGAACATATGGCAACGAATATGGCAAGAAACCGTAACAAACATAATGCATATCTGTTAATATATAAAAAGAGGTTTGAAATATATAGGCAAGTGGCATCTTTAGGAAAGAAATGAAGTTTTATTTAAGTTCAATTATTTTAGTGCTATGTTCAACGTCAGTGTTTGCACAAGTTAAAACACTTGATGATGCAATGGCAATAAATTTATCGGGTATTTTAGCACAGCGTCTTAAAATGACAGTTGTTGCTGAAAATATTGCCAATCTTATGACACTTAAAGATGATGAAACGGGTTTACCTTACCAAAAAAAATATGTAAGTGTCGAAACCGGAGATCTAGGCGTTAGAGTAACTGATATTAAACGAAGTACAGAGCCTTTTGGTCGATATTTTGATCCTGCTGCTCCTCAGGCTGATGAAAATGGATATTTTTATGTTCCAAATGTAAATATGCCTAATGAAATGATTACTATCAAACACACAGAAGCAATGTATGAAGCCAATATTAATGCGTTTAAATTGACAAAAACGATGTATCAGTCTTCAATAGAGTTATTAAAGTAATGAATTCAAATAAAATAAATAGTATTAATTCACATATCACACCTGACAAATCGTTGTTGTCGTTAGACAACTCATCTTTAAATCCATCGAATATTAATTTTGACAATGTCTTAGCGGAAGTATTTCAACAAGATAAAGTTCCTCAACAACCTGAAACTTTAAAATCGATTGAACATAATTTCAATGCATCAGCTAAACAAATCATTGATAGCGGAGATATTGATATAGACAAACTTTTTGCACAGGGAATTAACAACCAAAACATTTCGCCTATTTTTGAAGAAGTTGAACGTCGACGAAGACAACGTGAACAAGATAGAGCTATTGATCAAGAAGAATTTGATTTAGCTATGCAACGATATTCAGTGACACCATTTCAAATGTATATTGAAAAATCAATTGAAGTTTTAGGTAATATCAGCAAACTCGATTATCGAGTAAACGATTTAACCGAACAATTTATGCGAGGCGAAGTATCAGTAGATGAGGTTAGTTTCGAAATTAACAAACTCAATCTTGCGATTACATTTGCCACAACTGTCATTTCCTCTGCTAGTCAAACGTTTAAAGAATTAACGCAATTACAAATTTAATTTTAAATCATTTCTCTTATAAAAGACTTTAAAATATAGTATTATTAAAGTGTTATAGTTTAATTTTTTAGGTAAATATATGGCAGAAGAATTACCAAATTTAGATGCAGATAACAACGAAGATATTCTTCAGAATTCTTTAGTACCTAATTCCATTTCTTTAACCAATAATAGATTATTAATCATTTCAGGTATTATTGGTGCAGTTGTTTTAATTGGCTCTCTAATATTTTTTACTCGCAATCAATCTCCAAAACCTCAACAATCAATGTCAAACTCATCCGTGATGATTGCCGAGAATACTCAGGACGCTGATAAAAAGAAAAAAAGAATCAAATATGAGCGTTTATATAATCAACTTGAAAGTGGAGATGCATCACGAATGCTGAAAGAATTATCTATTGCAAACATCAACTTTACTACAGAACAATCAGGACGAAATATCTCGATCTTAATCGACTCAGACCAAATTGAAGATGCCAGAAACTTATTGGCTCTAAAGGGGCTTCCTGCTGGCACAGCGAAACAAGGATATGACCTTCTTGATGATGCGCAAACATTAGGGGTAACTGAATTTGACAAACGAGTACGATTTTTAAGGGCTCTTTCAGGTGAACTTGAAAAAGCGATTAATCAAATCGATATCATTGAATCATCAAAAGTTCAAATTGTTCAGCCTGAACAACGACTTTTTACTGTTACACAGCCTCCTGTTACAGCTTCTATTTTAATTCGAATTATCAAAGGAGCCTCCATCAATGATGACATTGCATATAGTATCATTCAACTTGTTGCAAATTCGGTAGAAAATTTACAGCTAGAAAATGTATCTGTAGTTGATACAGACGGAAATTTACTATCAGAAAATATTTTTGAGCGGATTGCTGCACGGCGAGCAGGAACATATGTTGAAGAAAAAACAGAGGAACAACTACGAGATGCATCTATAAACAGAGAAGAAGCCATTGGTTATCCCATTATTCCAAATTATGATCAAATTCAAGAATGGTTCGATATCAAATATCAATTTGAACAAGACATGGCAGAAAAAACTGAAAGGCAACTGCTGGGTGTTCTTCCATTAGCATCTTTCAAAGTTGCTGTTACATCCGATATTGGTCCTCTAGAAAATGGGAATGTTGTGGATATCAAGCGTCAAACCATCAGCATTGTTATTGATGGTCTTAATGATGATATTTTTCTTGATCAAGTTACTAAACGTCAAATCTTTAATACCGTTGCCGGCACCGTTGGTTATTTAAGTGGTAGAGATAATATTCAACTTAGTGTTGCTGAATTTGCCTTATTTACAGAGGAAGAAAAAAATGAACTAAGAAAAAAATATAGCAAAACAAGTTATTTTTCTTATGCTTTTATGGGTATTCTCTCAATTTTAGGACTTGGCATTAGTTTCTTTATTTTAAGAGCAGTAAGCGCATGGGCTCGTCGTTTTATTCGTCAGCAGAATCAACAAGTTCAACCTTCAGCTTCAACGTCTACTGATGACACCCTAAGCTTTAATCAATTTCAAGTTTTTGATAATGATAGTCAAATTAGACAATTTAAATCTCTTTCTCAAACAAACCCTGAGATTGTTGCAAGAGTAATGACAGCTTTTATTGAAGAAGACTTAGATGAAACAGAATCAGATCTTACTGAGTCTGAGTTAGTGGAGAGTGATACATAATGCTTACAG
>JAYOLY010000046.1:230-11660 GCA_038120575.1 Rickettsiales bacterium | reverse complement strand
GGACGACCTAATACAGCAAGTAATTGGGTGTTTCCAGAAATCACAAAAACGTCACACAAATAGCCTAATGTTAAAAGAGGCCTCAGTTTCCAATAAGGTTTTCAAAAATATAACTTCATTAAAAAAAGTAATCTGATCCGAATGCGGATACGTTATGAAATATCTACTTGTACAAGATGATTGGTCTAAATGAAATTGACCACTAAAAAAAGGGTCGTAAAACCCACCTGATTTTTCAGAAATAAAAAGACCTAAACGATCTAGAATTGAGTATATATTTATATCATTATCAATAAGCATTATTAACCTCAGATAAAAAGTAAAACATGCTTATTTTATCAACAAAAAACTTAAAAAGAAACCAGTGATTAAAATATCAAATAAAAAAAATTAAGATTCAGAAAAAATCTTATAAAAAGATTGCTCAGTTTTATTTAAAATCTTCAAAAATAAATTTGCAGAAATAATCATTAATTCATCTGAATTAGTTGTATCTTCAAGTTTAGAAACTTCAGAAAATGTACGATCAAAGCGCAAAGCCCAAGAATGTGTATCGTCATAAAAACCACCTGTTTGAGCATTCAGTTCTAAATTAGACTCGTCAATTATTTTATTCAAATCTTCTAAAGATGTTAACAATTTCATAAATCACTCCTACTAAAGTTAAGTCTCTAACAAATTATCGAAATTTTTGAAAAAAAATTACAACATAATTTTTTTAACAAACCTCTGTAAAGATAAAAAAAAATAAATTTTTTTTGAAAAGAATACGATTATTATATAAAAAGAAAATATAAGAAGGCTTTAAATGATTGATAAAATTAAACATATACTAGATTCCACAGCTCAAATGTTTATTAATTTATGTTCAGCTCATCGAAAAAACAATTGTAGCAATTTACTTAAAAAAGCTGATGTAGAAATAAAACCGCCCAATGGTTGCAGTGAAAGAACAATGAAATCACCTAAAATGAACAAAACAATTACTATATTAGGCATAATCCATACAGAAGATTCAAAAAATGAACAACTAAATGAAGAAGTTAATTTTTGGATTGAATCAAAAATTTCAGATGCCGATCAAAATACAACAGTATTGCTAGAAATGAATCAAGAACAATTAGATGACAAAAGACAATGGGATAAAAGAGAAATGTTTGTAGCCGCTAGACAAGCAGCATCCAAAAACTTTCCCATTGAAGCCACTGAACCAGGACAGGCTATTCGAGAATTATTATTAAGTGAATCATATATATCACAATGGACGTCATTTAATTCTAAAACAATTCCTCAAGAAGATCACAACCCTTTAATTGATGCTTACATTAGAAATGTTCAAATAATTCATCGCAGACTAGCAAATAATGAAACCGCCTTAAAACCTGAACATAAAGAAACTATACTAAAATATGTCCCAAATTTTGAAAACCGATTAAACTGGAATCCTGAAAGAAAAGGAGTATATCTTTATGCACCAGAAAAATGGGTATTAGAAAATAACAAAACTCCTTGCATATTTAATCGAATATCGACTGTATCCATGCAAATTAGAGACGAAAACGTTATAAAAAAAATTAAATCTACAACAACATCAAATGTCATTATTGTTTGTGGAGAATATCACGTCAACACCATTGCAAAACAAATAGAAGACTCTTAACTTTCGAGTCCATGGATTAAAAACTCTTACTCAAAATAATCCATTTAACAATTCATACATATTATATTTAACAGCAATTTCTGTTAAAATTCGAAAACTCATCTTAAAAAGATAACGACATACAACATTTTAATCCCCCTTTTTAAAAAGAAAAAAAATTGATAATATATTCTCCTTATGATAGAAAGATATTCAAGAGAAAAAATGTCCAAGATTTGGACTCTAGATAATAAATTCAAAAAATGGCTAGATATCGAGCTTGCCGCATGTGAAGCCCATGCCTCTCTTGGGAATATTCCTATTGAAGATTTAAACATCATTTTAGACAAAGCCTCGTTTGATACAAAACGAATTAACGAAATTGAAAATGAAATCCATCATGATGTCATTGCATTTACAACATCAGTTGCAGAATTTGTTGGTCCATCATCTCGCTATGTTCATTTAGGACTTACTTCATCAGATGTAGTTGATACAGGTTTCAGCTTATTAATTGTAGAAGCTGGACAATTAATCTTAACTGAAATTGACACATTATTAGAATCACTTAAAACGCAAGCATTCAAACACAAACTCACTTTAATGATGGGTCGAACTCATGGGGTTCATGCAGAGCCAACAACATTCGGACTCAAGCTTACTACATGGTATGAAGAACTAGTTAGAAATAAAAAAAGACTTATTGAAGCAATAGACAATTGCCAGTATGGAAAGATTTCTGGAGCAGTTGGAAACTATGCTCATATTTCTCCACAAATAGAAGATTTTGTATGCAAAAAATTAGAACTAAAACCCTCCAAAGTCTCTACTCAGATTCTACAACGAGATCGTCATGCTCATTTCATGACAACACTTGCTATTTTAGGTGGAACCCTAGAAAAAATGGCTACTGAAATAAGAGGTCTACAAAAAACAGAATTTAATGAAATCACCGAACCTTTCTCGAAAAAGCAAAAAGGGTCTTCTGCAATGCCTCACAAAAAAAATCCAATCATTTGTGAACGAGTTTCTGGTCTTGCAAGAATCATTAGAGGCTACGCCCTAACAGCAATGGAAAATCAATCTTTATGGCATGAACGAGATATTTCTCATTCATCTGCAGAACGTGTTATTTTTCCGGATGCAACCATTGCAATTGACTACATGCTTTCACTAATGATTAAAGTTATTAATAATATGACAGTTAATGAAAATCAAATGAAAGAAAATATAGAACGATCATTTAATGTTTTTTTCTCTCAAAAACTATTATTGCGTATGGTAGAAAAAGGAATTAGCCGAGAAGATGCATACAGAATTGTTCAACGAAACGCTCATGCTGCATTTGACGAAAAAATCTTGTTTGATTCTAAAATTCAACAAGACAACGATATCACATCTCTTTTCTCGAAAGAAGAACTATCAAATCTAATCAGTTTTGATCAATATACCCACAACATTGATCTGATCTACAACAGAGTTTATAGCTAAATTTCAAAATGGAATCGAATCCTTTAGATGATCTTAACATTAATCGAGATCACATTATTGCTCTACATGAAGCATATACACATACTAATAAAAAAAGTAGCAGAAAACGAGCAAAAAACTTATTAGAATTGTTAGAAATTTTGAAAGAATTTGATAAGAAAAGAAATAATCTCATTTGGGAAGAATAAATTTAAATTATTCAATTAATTAAAATGAACAACTATACATTTGTCAATTAAAATGGTATTGTAAACGCCTTCAAACGGCGGCATGGCCAAGTGGTAAGGCAGTGGTTTGCAAAACCATTATTCCCCAGTTCGAATCTGGGTGCCGCCTCCAAAAATAATCATATTCATATTCAAAACATCAATGTTATAATCGTAATCATATTGAATATTAAGAAAATAATACCGATCATTTTAATTCTTGTAGTTACCTTTTTAAATTTTAAATTCAAAGGATCTGAAACCGTATATATTATTCTTTTAGTTGCAACATCATTGTTTTATTTATCCAATTTTCTTAAATCTACAGCAGAAACAGCAATCATAAATAAAACAAATCAAAAAAAAGGACCTGATTCCACAACAAAAGCAATTCAAGAGCTAGAAACTGCCAAAATTGTTCAAGAAGCGCTATTATCTATTGAATCTCCACACATAAAAAATATAAACATTGCAAAGAAATGTATCCCAGCGTCATCTTTAGGTGGAGATTTTTATACATTTGTAAACAAAACCATCGACAATTTAAAACAAAATACAACTACTCCAGGTGTCTTAAAATATCATAAAAACCAAAACAATATTTTGGGGGTTGCTATTGGAGATGTCGCAGGCCACGGCGTATCATCAGCTCTTGTTATGGCACTTGCATCAGGATTGCTGGATAGAATTGGTCAAAACAATCTCTCACCTGCAACAATTTTACAACGAGCCAATAGAGACATAGAAAAGTTTATTTCAAATTCTCAAATCAGTCATGTAACAGCCTATTATTGCAGTATCAACATAAGCGATATGACATTTACCTATTCAAATGCAGGCCATCAACCCGCCCTGATTATCCATTCAGACGACTCATATGAACTTCTTACAACTGAAGGGATATTTTTAGGAATGTATCCTGATGAGATATATACTGAAAATACCAAAATTTTATCTCCAGGAGATAGAATATTTCTCTTTACAGATGGACTCATCGAATCCATTAATGATAAAGATGAAATTTATGGTATCACACGCCTAAAAGATATAGCCATTAAACATAAAAATAAAACCATTGCAAAAATTCTTGATGAAATATACATAGACTTAAATCAATTTAGAAAACAAAAAGAACCTAAAGACGATCAAACAGCAATTATTATCGAAATAGAAAAAAACAACCATTAATTATGTGGACTAAAAAAATAAATGTCAAAAAAGTTACTCCCAGAGGAAGTCAAAAAAAATTTGATCAATTGTTAATTGAAAAAAAAACAAAGTTAGTAATTGAAACAAAAACTGTATCAACTTTTTTTCACACTCAAGTAAATGAAAAAGAAATGATAAACGGCTTCTGTATTGCTAACTATCAATGTATCCCTGAATCTTTGTCCTACACAACAGAAACTGAAAACGAAACAACAATAACTGTTGCAAAAACAAAACATTTTAAACCCAAACAAAACAATATCACTCATCGACTACACGATACAATCGTATTTAATTTAACTGCCTTATTTCAAGAAAAAGCTATCCTATTCAAAGACACTGCCATAAGCGAAAGTGCAGGCTTTGCAACAACAGATAAAATTATATCCTTTTCAGAAGATATCAATTCATTTAATGCCTTCTATAAAGCGTTAGGACTTCTATCAGAAAGCCAACTAAAAGAAATAAACAAATATATACTGCTCATCTCATTCAAAATTGATGATCCTCTAATTACGTTATGCAAGCAAGTGGGTATAAAAACTATCATATCTCGAACAGGCATTACAGCTAGAGCTTATGAAAGTGCCTTAGAAACTAACATAAAACTTCTTGGATTTGCACGGGGCACAAAATATAGCATCTTTAATTGAAAGTATCATCTTGAATATTTAAAGAATCAATGACAAAATTTTTTTTGAGAGGAAAAAAATGAGTACTATAATTTCATTTGTAAATCAAAAAGGCGGTGTAGGTAAAACAACATCAGTAATAAATGTATCTGCTGTTCTAGCACAAAAATATAATGTTTTAATTATTGATATGGATCCTCAAGCAAATACATCTCAAATTTTCACATCCATAACAGATGAAGATCTATCAATTTATAACCTACTTATTCAAAACAACCAACCTAACACAAGCAAGGCAAAAATCACGCCAGATTTTATCCAATCAACATATATTGAAAAACTCAAAATAATCCCATCCAACGTACTTTTAAGCAGTGCTGAAATTGAACTAGTAAACAGCCACGGACGAGAAACAACATTAAAACGGATTTTAAAAGATAATAAAAAGGAATTAGAGCAATTTGATTTTATCATCATAGACTGCCAACCATCATTAGGCTTACTAACTATAAATTCAATCATCGCATCAGATTATTTAATGGTTCCTCTTCAAGCCGATGTATTTTCTTTAACAGGTGTGGATTTATTAACAGATACCATTTCAAAACTACAGCATATTTTTGAGATTGATTGCACAATTTTAGGTTTATTTTTTACTCAAGTCCAAAAAAATGCAGCCTTGTTCAAGGAAGCTTATGAATTATGCCAAGAAAACTATGGAGACCTTGTATTTAATAATGTTGTCAGAAACAATATCACTATCGATCATGCAAATGCTATGGATCAAAGTATTGTAGATTTCGATCCTAATTCAAACTCTGCTCAAGACTATATAAACCTTACCAAAGAACTTGTTAATAAAATTAATCATTAATGACACAAAAAAAATCTATTCTAAATAAACACAGTTTATTTAACTCTAATAAATCAATTCAAAATAAAACGGATTTAATTGAAAAAAAATTAGAGATACATGGAGAAAAAATAATTATAGATATTCCGATACATCAAATATCTATTCAACCACAAGTACGTAAAACCTTTGATAAAGATAAAATTCAATTACTTGCCAATGACATTAAATCTAAAGGGTTAATTCATCCTATAACCGTAATAAAAGACCGCAAAAATAATAATGGATACATATTAATCATTGGGGGAAACCGAATTGAAGCATTTAAATTATTAAATAAAAAAAACATCCCTTGCATTGTAAAACAAGATTTAAATGACGAAGGTGATATTCAACTTCTTCAATTAGCTGAAAATATGCATCGAAATGATTTGAATCCAGTAGAACTTGCTGAAGCACTATTAAATATTAAAAAAATCACAGGATATACACTAAATCAAATAGCAAAAACTGTTGGCAGAAGCATAGATTCAATTAAACAATATAGCCGAATCAGCAAACTTACCAAAGAAGAAAAAGCCTATCATACAACTATTAAATCGACAAAAAATGATATTTTAAATTATTTATCAAATAAAACTAAAAGTGAAAATAAAGAAAGCTATTTAACATTTGTAAAAACAACATATAAGTCTCAAAAAAAAGATCAACAAAAAAACAAATTAGAAGCGTTAAAAAAACAAATTGAAGATGCAGAAAACTTCATTATAGAAGCAAAAAAAAAATTGAATAACGCTAAGTAGTAAAATCTACTGATGTTGAATTCGTTTTGAATTTAAAATAAAAAAAACAAACAACCCAAATAAAACAAGACCATAAACAAGATACTGCGTTTGAATCAACGAAATAGGCAAAATATAGGCAAATAATGGTCCCAAAATACGCCCCAAACTCCCTACCCCTTCATATATTCCCATAACAACACCAAGTTTGGCAGAGTGTACTGACGAAGATAAAAGACTTGGAATAAATACAGCAACAACAGAAATTGAAATGGATAAAAAAGACAAAAAAATAATTAAACTAAAAAAAGTTGAAAAATATGATAAACCTAGAAAAGAAACAGCAAGAAAAAAAAGACCAATGCCTATCAATCCTTTAAAATGAATAACTGTTTTTTTTGATAAATACCCCTGTACAATTAACCCCACAATACCACTAAATACAAATAACCACATTATTTCATTCAAATTCATTGAAAAAATATAATTTAAATACATCGAAAAAGTTGTTTCAAAGCCTGAAAAAACAATCATATATAAAAGATATGTTAAAAAAATAATCATTACAGATATATTTTTAAATTCCAAAACACCTTGTTTTAAATGTGCATAAACAGATTGTATTGGTTTACGGTCTTTTGGCTCTTTTAATAAAATCATTGTTAATATCATTGCAATAAAACTTAAAGCTCCTGCCACAAGAGCGGTTATAAATTGACCATTCATGCCACTGTATAACAAAGCCCCTAAAATAGGGCCAAAAATAAAACCAAAACCAAATGAAATACCAATAACAGCCATCCCTCTAGATCTAGTCTTATGATCTGTTACATCTGCAATATATGCCCTTGCAACAGCAATATTACCCCCAGTAAAGCCATCTAATAAACGAGAACATAAAAACAACACATAACTATTTGAAAAAGCAAGAATAATATAAGATAAGACTGTACCTAATTTACTTAAAATCAAAATAGGCTTACGTCCAAACTTATCAGATAGTGAGCCTAAAATTGGAGACGCAATAAATTGAGACAGAGAAAATGAGGCCATTAATATACCCAAAGAAAAATTACCGATTTCAAACTGACTAGCCAATACAGGTAGCACAGGAATAATCAAACCAAAACCTATTAGTTCTGTTGCAACAATTAAAAATAAAATTAAAAATGTTTTGTTCAAATTTTTTGTCATAAAAATCGTAAACGATTTAAAATTTCAAAAACAGATACATTGTAATTTGATGATAATTTCTCTGTTTTCCAGCCCTCATTAAACAAAGTGTACAGCTCCATACTGGAGACTGATTTCCAATCCTTACGAATAATTTTGGTAAGATGACGCTGAGTTATTTTTTTTCTTGCAACATTGTGAGCACCATACCCACGTTTATTAGATTTTTTTGCCATGATTAGCTTATTTTATATCTTGTTCAAAAAAAAATCAAAGATCAAACTATTGACTTTTTCGTAATAAAAAGATAATTATTAGTATATTCATATGTGTAAATTTCAAATAACAAAGGCGGGGCCATGACTACTTTGTTAAAACAAAATGTTTTGACAGCTTTTGAAGGTCAATATAAAAAAAATAGTCTTTATAAAGAAACCATACTGACTCTTTTAGAGATACATTCAACTTTTCAACCAAACAAAACAGCGTTTATTGAACTAGACAAAGATTTAAACGAAAAAAGAACCATTTCATTTCAACAATTAAGAATTAATGTTACAAAATGTGCTTTAGCATTAAAAAACAATCAATTAACCAACCAACGAGCCCTATTAATTTATCAAAATGATATTAACTTTATCACAGGATTTCTAGCATGCCTTGCTGCAAATGTCATTGCCGTTCCCGTTTACATTCCAAAATCAAATTCTCACTCAATCAGATTAAATGCGATTATTGAGGACTGCCATGCAAACGCCATCTTAACAACAACAAAACTATCACAATTAATAAAATCTAAAGTTGACCAAATTAAGTCTTTAAAAAATATATCAATTATAGAAACTGATGAAGTAATTAAGTCGACTCCATTCATACCTACTAAGTTTGAAGCTTCTAACGAAACAGCCTTCCTACAATACACATCTGGATCCACATCTTCCCCTAAAGGAGTCATGGTGACTAATGACAATATTTTATACAATTGCAAATACATTATCAAAAAAGCAAATATACATTCACGAAGTATTAATTTAAGTTGGCTTCCTAACTATCATGACATGGGACTGTTTAACGGATTTCTAGTGTTAATATACGCAGGAGTAACATCCATCATTATGAATCCTATGACATTTATTTTAAAACCAGAAAACTGGCTCAAAGCAATAACAACATATAATGTGACTCACTCTGGTGGACCAAATTTTGCTTATGATCTTTGCGTTGAAAAAATACATAACGATATCGTACCAAAGCTAGATTTATCATCATGGATTTGTGCATTTAATGGAGCTGAAAATATTAAAATGACAACATTAAAAAGCTTTTCCGAAAAATTTAAATCTGCAAAATTTAATCACCAATCTCATTTCCCATGTTATGGCCTCGCTGAAACAACATTAATGGTAACTAGTTGCAACACTAATAGAGCAGTTGTATCTGAACATATTACTACATTAGGTTTAAACAATGATGAAGCCATACTTACAACAAAAAACACAGCAAACAATCAAGAAGTTGTAAGTACGGGAACAACAGATTTAGATACTAAAATTAAAATTGTAAATCCTAAAACTAATGAAGAGTGTAATAACTTTAATATTGGGGAAATCTGGGTTACAGGACCAACCGTAACCAAAGGATACTGGAATAAAGAAAAAGAAACAAAAAAAACATTTTATTCATCATTACTAACTGATACAAATACACTCTATTTAAGAACAGGCGATTTGGGGTTTATCAATTCTAATAATGAATTATTTATAACGGGCAGGATAAAAGAAATTATAATTATAAATGGAAAAAATTATTATCCACAAGACATCGAAAGTATTATTGAAACTATATCTGATGAAATAATGCCTCATGGATCTGCAGCATTTCAAATTGATAATAACCTAATAGTTGCCGCTGAGATTAAACGAACGTCAATAAAATCATTTGATCCAAATAAAACCATTGAGTTATTAAACAAAGCAATAAAACAAGAATTTGATTTAAATATAGATGACATTATTTTCTTATCACCTGCAGCCCTGCCTAAAACATCCAGTGGAAAAAAACAACGACTTGCTACAAAAGATGGTTATTTAAACAACTCATTAAAAGTAATAAAAAAAATAATTTCAAAAAAAAATCACCCCCCCAAAAAAATAAATATTGATACACTTACTTTCACTGAAAAAAATCTAAAACAAATTATTGAATCTTCTCTTAAAATAAAAAATCTTGATTGCTCTTCATCCTTATTTAATTTAGGAATAAACTCTTTACAAAGTTTTGAAATTATTACAAAAATTAATGAATTTTTTATTATTGATGTAAATATTCAAGATTTTTTTAATGCTGAAACCATATTTGATATTGCAAAAATTATAGACAAAAAACAAATAGAATCCTTAAGTATTCAAGATATTAATGAAACTATTTCGCTAGAACAGAAAGAAGCTGTACTTGTATAAATGACAAACCTATCAAAAGACTATTTGCTAAAACTATCTCCGGAAGAAAGAAGAAAAATTTTATTACAATTAAAAGAAAAATCCAATGCATCAACTTCAACACAACAACTAAATACTCAATATGATAATTCCTTTGTGTGTGAAGCCGAAAAAAGAATGTGGTATTTACAACAACTTGAACCCAATTCAGATGCTTATCATGTAAAATTCAAACTAAATGTATCTGGAGAATTCGATGAAAAATTATTTTCAGAGTGTATAAATACACTCACAACTATACATCCAATTTTAAAATCAAATTATAAACTTTCAAACGGAGAACTAAAACGCATTTTAAAAAACAATGACACTAACTTTCTTACCCATATTTCTATTAATAAAAATCAAACTACCTCACATATTGAAACACTTTCTAATACTCAATTTAATTTGGAAAAAGATAATTTATTCAACATATTTTTATACAAACACTCTAATACTAGCTACACTATATTTTTTAACATCCATCATATTATTATTGATGGCTGGTCAATAGGAATTCTATTAAAAACATTAGAGTCTCTTTATAATAAAAAAGACATTGACACTAAAGAAAACTCAAATTATTTTAAATTTATTCACACAGAACAACACACAAATTTAAATGAAAAAATTGATCTTTTTTGCAAAAAAGAACCTTATTATACCAGTACTATTAATACACTAAATTTTGATAAAAACAACCAAACTACCCATTATTTTATTTACAAAATTACAGAAACCCATCTAAAAAAAATAACAACATTATGCCAAAACTTTCTTCTCACACCTTACATGCTTTATATGGGAATCTTGCAATTAGCTTTATATCAATCAACAAATCAAAAAAATAGTACCCTAGGCACTGTATTTGCAAATAGAGCCGATATAACCCAAAAAGAAACTATAGGTTTATTTGTAAATACACTTCCCTTCTCATTTAAAATCGATTTAGAGCAATCTATTTC
>JAYOLY010000046.1:0-220 GCA_038120575.1 Rickettsiales bacterium | reverse complement strand
AACTATAAAAAATGAATTGATGACATTATTTGAAAATCAAAATATTCCTTTTAATTTAATAGTAAACCGTTACAACTCAATTTACCCGAACGAAAACAACAAACCGTTGTTCAATATTTTATTTGCTTATCAAAATGAACCTATCCCAGACATAACATTCAATAAAACAACGACATCATTAGAAAAAATTATTACCAAAAATTGTCCTGCGGATTTGAAT
>JAYOLY010000045.1:0-11686 GCA_038120575.1 Rickettsiales bacterium | reverse complement strand
GACAGTCTTCTCCAATTTTTGTCCATTTTTCAATGAAGCAATTTGCTTCAACAGTAGTGTTGTCTCCAATGTGGACATGTTCACCAACAATGGTGTTGGCACCAATTTGAACGTTGTGGCCGAGTGTTGCGGTATGGTGTACAGTTGCAGTTGAATCTATTTGAAGTTTGCTGGGCTGCATAGCTAATGTAAAATTAAATTTTCCTTTGCAAACTATTTCGCCGTCAACAAACGCACATCCTGTCATATTGACGTTGTTGTCGTCGATGTTGGAGATTTCCATTTCACATCGCAGTTGATCTCCAGGTTCTACTGCTTTGAAAAATTCAATATCATTGAGAGAATTAAAGTAGGTATATCGACCTGTAAATTCAGGATCTCTTAGTAACAAAACAGATCCTGTTTGAGACATGGCTTCTAGAATCATTGATGTTGGCATAACATAAAAATTTGGAAAGTGTCCTTGAAAATAAGGCTCATTAATTGAAACATTTTTGATGCCTACAATAAATTTTCGTTGTTGAATTGATATAATTTTATCAACAAGTAGGTAAGGATATTTTTGAGGAAGTATTTTTTGAATATCGTTTGAGTTTAAGTTTTCTTCGTATTGACTCATCGTGCACCCTAAGTCGAAGTTTAATTCATTTTAAAACTTTATTCAATAAGTCCTTATTGTTTGATAAAATTACAAGATAAAAATATTTTAGAGGGCAAATGAGTAAAAAAATATTTGTAACTGGCGGATCTGGCTGTATAGGTCATTATGTATTGGACGAGTTGGTCGCTAATTACAGCGATTTCCATATCTATGTTCTTGTTCGAGATAGTAATAAATTACATATTAAGTTTCGTCAATGTTCGTCTATCACTGTTTTAGAAGGATCTTTAGAAGATATTCATGTTTTCAAAGATTTGCTAGAACAAATAGATTACTTAATTCATATTGCCACCAATTGGAATGGAATTGGTGGAACCACTTTAATTAATATTGATAAAACAAAGGAATTATTTGATTTATGTAACTCTGATCAATTAAAGAAGGTGATTTATTTTTCTACAGCAAGTATTTTAGGCAAAGGAAATAAGCCTATTATTGAAGCTAAATTGTATGGCTCTTCTTATGTTAAAACAAAATATATTGCTCACCAGATGCTCACTGATTTGAGTATTTACGATAAAATTGTGACTGTGTTTCCAACGTTAGTTTTTGGTGGAGGTCATGATAATTATCCAAAATCTCACATTACTGATGGCATTAAATCTAGTTTAAAATATATGAAAATTTTAAAGTACATTTATTTAGACGGAAAATTTCATTTTTTACATGGACAAGACATTGCAAAGGTGTGTGTGCATTTACTTTTTAATCCTACATCAAAAAATGAATTTGTTTTAGGGCAACAAGATGTTTCAGTAAAACAAGCGTTGCAGTCGATTTGTAAGGTGTTCAACATTCGTCAGCCGTTTAGATTTAAGATTTCTATGGTTTTTATAAAGGCGCTATCAATGGTATTCCGAATTAAAATAGGTCCATGGGAAAAGCATTGTATGGAAAACCCTTATATGGTGTTTGATACGGTTAATCCGGAATCGTTTAATTTAAAGTCTGCGTATCCAAGTTTAGATTCTATTTTAATGTCAGCAAAATAAACACTTATATGATCAATAAAAATATTCCAAATCTTATTACGTTTAGTCGAATTGTTGGTGTTGCTAGTTTGTTTTTGTTAATTCCTTTTGATTCTGAGCTCATTCAAATTTGGACAATTCTTTTATTTATTTTAATTAGTACAACAGATTTTATGGATGGTTGGATTGCAAGAAAATTTAATAGTGTATCTGATTTAGGAAAGATTTTGGATCCACTTGCTGATAAAATTTTAATTTTAATTTTTTTACCGTTGTTGTCTATGAATGTTATTTCTGCATTTCCTGTTTTTATTATCTTGGCAAGGGAATTTAGCATTATGGGTTTAAGGGTGATAGCAGCAAAAAAAAATCTTATTATTGCAGCTAATCTTGGGGGAAAGTTAAAAACAACATTTACGATTATTTTAATCGGATTGCTTATTGCTAAACCTGTTACAGCCTCTCAACTTGTTCCATTCTATTTAGTTCCAGTTCAATTGCTCAAAAATTGGGTTCAAACATGGCCAACAGTTTTGTTTGATATATTTATTTGGGGAACTGTTTTAGTAACTATTTGGTCTTTTTTAGAGTATTTATTTTCTTTTTTGTGGTTTGTTCAATTGCAAAAAAATCAAGATGATGTTGATAAAACAAAATTTTATTTTTTAACTTTTATTCCCAATAGTTTGTCATTAATTAATTTAGCAATGGGACTGTTATCAATCTACTTTAGTTTTAATAGTGATCTGATTATGGCGAGTACATGTGTTTTAATTGGTTTGATTTTTGATGGGTTGGATGGCATGAGTGCCCGAAAATTAAATATTTGCAGTTCTTTTGGAGATAAAATTGATTCTAAGGCAGACAATATTACCTTTGGATTTGCTCCCTCTGTTGTGTTGTTTATGCTTTTTAAGCCTATTTTGTTTTTCGATTTTCCAATATTGTCTTTGATTATAGCTGTCTTTTTTTATTTCTGTGTTTATTTCAGATTACGACGATTTGAGGGTGAGGGGCACTCTCCATTATTTAATGGATTACCGTCTCCTGTTGGAGCAACTATAATTTGTGCGCTAGTTTGTTCTCAGATTAAATTTAGTGCGATTGAGATTTTAATATTAGTGATTGTTGTTGGATTGTTGATGATTTCTAAAATAAAATTTCCTCATCATAGTCACAAACAATTAAATTCATTGGTGAAAATAATTAAATATCCAACACTGCTAGTGATTGTCTGTATTATTTTGAATCATGTGTTTATGTTGAATTTAAATCAATTTTACATTGTTGAGTTATTATTACTGTTTAATTTGATTTATTTGACAAGTCCAATTCAGTTTAATTCTTTTTTAGCCAAAAAATAGACTTTTAAATATTGGGTTAGGGTTCTGGTAAGCATATTTTTTTTCCTAAGCTGTCCCAATAGTTGTAGTCTGATGAATATGTCATTTCAGTGAATGTTTTTTCTTTCACAAAAGATTTGAATTGAATAATAGATGTGCTATTACTGTTAAATTGGCCAACTATTTCTTTGATGGTTTCTGATAAATCGTCTTGTAGCATGATGATTTTTTCTGGGGATAAAGGCATATCATCTCTAGGGTCTGTTTTGTATAGGATATTCAAAAACTCTTTAAATGAATGAATAGTTTTTTCTTAAAAGCTATCAAATTCATTTTTGACTTTGTTTGCAATGCTTTTATTGTTAAAGCATAAATGTCTTAAAATAGTGCATTTTACAGATTTGTCCAATTCTTTATATCTTGAATATATCATTTCAAGACAGCTGTTTTTTTCTGAAGGCGTTAATTGTTTGGATTGTTGAATTTTATAAATTAAAATGGATAATTTAGGATTTCGAAGATGGGATGATGACATGATTGTCTCGCAGGAGGGAGGAGTTTTTTTGTTTTTAATGAAATAAATATCTTTATGAGTTAATTTTATTTCAAGGGTAATGTTTTGTTGTTTTTTGATTTGAGGACCATTTTGAAAACAAATCTTTGAAAGACATGATAGATTATTTCCCATTGAATTAATTTTATTTTAAAAATAATAAAAGTAAATTTGAAATAAATTAAATTAAAATTTTCTTTACATCATCTAGGTTGATTCTGGAAACTAAATGTTTGTATGGATTGATTCGGTGATTTTCCAAAAACAAATTTAAATCAGACCAGGATAGGGAATCGCAGTTAAGAAATGTTTCGATTCCAGCTGCTATTGAAGGGAGTACAGGTTTGAGGTAGATGATCAGTAATCTACATGCATTAATTCCTGCTGTGCATAGTTCAGCTCCTTGCTTTGGGTCGTCTTTTACAACAGACCATGGAGCTGTTGTATCGATAAATTTGTTTGCTAGATCTGCACAAAACATAATGTCTTTCATTGCTTGTTGAAACTGTAGTGTATCGTAGGCTTGTTTGATTGATGGTGCTTTATCTTGAATTTGGGTTAACATCTCGATGGCTTCAGGAGAAACAGTTGTTAAGGTATGATCACATCGTTTAGCTAATATGCTTCCGAGGCGAGAAGCAATATTGACGACTTTTCCTAATACATCAGAATTGATTTTATGGGTAAAATCTTCTAAGTTTAAATCTATATCGTCCATGCCTTCTGTTAATTTAGAGGCGTAATAGTATCGCAAAAATTCTGGATTAAGATGTTTTAAATAAGTTGATGCTAGAATAAAGGTTCCTCTTGATTTTGACATTTTCTCACCATTTACAGTTAAAAATCCATGTACGGCTATTTTTTTTGGTAACGAGAATTGTGATACCGACAACATAGCTGGCCAGAACAATGTATGAAAATATAAAATATCTTTGCCAATAAAATGGTGAATTTCAAAATCACCTTTCTTCCAAATATTTTCGAAAGATTCTTTTTTTGTTTCATCACACCATTGTTTCGTTGTTGCAATGTAGCCAACTGGAGCATCTAGCCATACATAAAAATATTTGTTGTCAGAATCAGGAATTTGAAATCCAAAATATGGGGCGTCGCGACTGATATCCCAATTTTTTAAACCAACATCAAACCATTCTTGAAGTTTATTTTTGATAGATGTATGTATATCAGCAGACTTGAGCCAATCTTGAATTGATGTTTCAAATAAAGATAATTTAAAAAAATAATGATTCGATTCTTTTAGAATGGGAGGTTTTCCTGAATAGACTGAAATAGGATTAATCAGTTGAGTTGCATCATAGGTTGCAAAGCATTTTTCGCAGGCATCGCCATATTGATTCTCAGCTTGGCAGTTTGGACATGTTCCTTTGATAAACCGATCCGCTAAAAATAAACCACTTTCTTCACAAAAATATTGTTTGATTTTTTTTTCTTCGATGGCTTCAGCTTTCACGGCTTCTTTGTAAATTAATTCTGAAAAATATTTATTTTCTTCAGAATGAGTAGAATAATAGCTGTCATGAGAGATCGAAAATCCTTCAAAATCTTTAATGTGTTTGTTTCTAATGTCTTCAATGTACTGTTCAGGTTTAATGCCTGCCTTTTCCGCACTTAACATAATAGCAGTGCCATGGGCATCATCGGCACACATGTAATAGCACGTATTGCCAATAAGCTTTTGAAAACGAACAAAAATATCGGTTTGAATATGTTCTACCATATGGCCTAAATGAATATCTCCATTTGCATACGGCAAAGCAGAAGTAACGAGTAATTTTCTATGTTGCATAGTGTTTTGAAGTGTAGCATAAAAGTTGTTTTGAAAACATCAATGATATTTGGGTGCAATTTTTTAGTTTAAATTATCGAAAACTTTAAAATGAGTTTTAACTTTATTAAAGATTGTTTTTTTTCATGTTTTTCGACTGGATGTTTTCCGCTTGGACGTGATCAAGACATTTCAGCGAAGTCGTTGGCTTTAGCAACTTTTGACGATATAAATAGCTCCAATTTACAATTTGTTCAACCAAATGAAAATAATCATCATAAAATTTGGCTAGGATCGTCAGTATTTGATAAAAAAGATGTGAAACAGAATTTAATAAAATCTTTTCATCCAAAGACCCTTTCTGATAAAAATAATTATGTTTGGATTGATCATAGCCCAACTCAACAAGAAATTGAATTTGCCCAACAAAATAATTTTAATTTTATTGACGCTACTAAATTGCCAGAGTCGTTTTTTGATGTTGAATTGGAAAATAGGCAAGTTGTTAATTTAAAACACTATATTTTTCCTAATAAAGCAGAGCTATGGACTGATTATGCAAGACAATCAGATATATTAAGACTTTTAATGTTAAGACAATTTGCAGGATTATATTCTGATTGTGATGAAGTTATTTCTGAATCATTAGATAAAAGATTGACTAAGAATGCAGAGAAAGACCCTTTTGTTTCGGTTGCAAAAAATAATAATTGTTATATTTTTTCAAAGCTTAATTCTCGAGGGGTATTGTTGATGTTAAGAGAAGTAGCAACGCGTTTAGAAAATGGCTATGCTAAATTTTTAGAAAATCAAATCTATGCTAGGGCTACAGATCCTACAACAAAAAGAGAATTTTTTACAATTTTCGCAACAGGTCCTGAAATTGCAAATAAAGTTTTGGGTGAACGTAATAGAGTCGCAGGTGAGCAGATATGTTGTGGAAGTTGGTTTAGAGGTTCAATTTTAAAACGTATTGAGTCTATTCCGTCTGGTTTGAGTCAATATGATGTTTTAGGGCGTATTCAAGGAAGCATGTATGAAGAGGCAATGTTAAAAATGAATAAATGTAATTTTTTAAAGTATCAACTTGTGCTAGAAAAATATTTTAAATTAGATTCAAATCAGTCGCTTAGGATGGTTAAAGATGTTTTTGAACAAGTAAAAAATGATTTTAAAAATTGGACTCCTGCTGTAATTTCAACAGATGTTAATGTAGATGAACTTTCAGATAAAAATTTTATAACGTATATCAAATATAAATTGATTTCTTCAGAATCTTTATCTGATAAAGAAAAATCCAGACTTTTTCAATTTTTTTCAACTCCAGATAGGTTTAGTTTGACCTGTATTCGAATTACAAAGATTTTGATTAAGTATTCTACTGTTGAGCAATTAAAAATTTTTGGTGGAGAAAATCCTAATTTTTTACAAATGTTGAACTATTTTAACACAAAAAATTTATCAGAACTATTACAACGAGATGATGATTTTTTTGATTGTGTTATTGAACAGTTTCCAATATTGGGTGAGCAGGTCTGGGGGTTTTCTGTTAGATCAGAATTAAGCTCATTAAAATTATATTCGACAGATCATTATACAGGTGACACTGTTTTAAGTATTCGGGATTCTTTGAAAGAAAAAGGACTATTATCATCTTGACCATTTGGAGAATCACTTTTATAATTCTTCAAAAAAATTAAGGCAGAGATAGTATTATGAAAAGACCATTTCAACCAAATCAAAGAAAAAGACATAAAAAGCATGGTTTTTTAGTTCGTATGAGAACAGTTGGTGGACGTCGTGTAATTAATAATAGACGTCGTAAAGGTCGTCATAAACTAGCCGTGTAGGTTAGATTTGTTAACTTTTAAACAACAAAATAGAATTAAGCGTAGCTCTCATTTTCAAAGAATTTTTAACTGTAATGAAAAATTAAATTCCTTTGGTTTTGTATCGTATTGTTCCCTCTCAATTCAAGATATGCAAAAGTTTGCTTTTGTAGCGAGTCGTCGGGTTGGGAATGCAGTAACTAGAAATCGTGCAAAACGACGATTAAGAGAACTTGTAAGATGTCATCAAGCACATTTAGATCAAAACAAAGATTTTATTTTTATTGCTAAATCAGGAATTTCAAAAATGAGTTTTAGTGCTTTAAAAAATGATTTTAAAAAGTTGTTTGTTGAGGAGTTAGTTTATTAAAATATTTTTGTTATTTTGATTGCGTTTTGTTATTATTTTATTTTGATTAAATGATTTACTAGTAGAGGATATTAATATGTATGAATTTGGACCAATTAAGTTTTTAGTAGAACAATTTATGATGCCGTTTTTAGAGTTTTGCTACAACAATATTTACAGTAATTATGGTGTTGCGATTATTTTACTTACAATCGTTATTAAGATTGTTTTTTATCCATTGATGAAAAAACAATATGAGTCGATGTCAAAAATGCAATCAATTTCTCCCAAGATGAAAGAGATTCGAGAAAAATATAAAGATAATCCAACTAAAATGCAGCAAGAAATAATAGGACTATATAAAAAATACAAGGTTAATCCTTTGCAAGGATGTCTACCTATGATTATTCAAATTCCCTTTTTTATTGCAATTTATGGCACTATTTTAAGTGACACATTTAAAAATATTATTGCTGACCCTGCAATTAATTCAGGTTTATTCCCTTTTTGGTTAAGTAATTTATCTATGCCAGATTCAACATTCATTCTTCCAATTGTTCTAGCAGGTTTTACGTATTGGTCACAAAAATTAATGATGGTGGACCCTGCTCAGCAAAAAATGTTGTTGATAACACCTATTATGATATTGTTTTTTGGACTGAAATTACCTGCGGGGGTGTTAATTTATTGGGCTACTCAAACAATTATCACAACAATTCAACAATTGTTTTTTATTAACAAAGCTGACAAAGAAACTAATGGGACAAGTCCTAAATTGGGTGTCGCACAAAATAAAGCGTAAAATTACTATCTAAGAAGGAGATAATTATGACAGAAAATAAAGGTATATTTGGATTTTTGAAAAATTGGGGAGGCGTTGATTCAGAAGAAGAACAACAACGACATTATGCTATTTCAAAAGAAAAAAACGATGGAAATATCATTGAAGATAAAGAAACTGTAGTGACAGAAGAAATCGAGTTTTTTCTTGTAGATAAGCTTGAAAAATTTCTTGAACTAACAACATTTACAGGTAAAGTTCGACTTAAACAAAAATATAATTACACGGTTGAAATCGAAATTTTTGATACAGGTGATGACTTGGGACGCATTATTGGAAAAAATGGGTATACCTTGCAAGCTATTCAATTGTTATTGAAGTCATTTGTTATCAGAAAATTTAATGTGTCTTTAAAAATCAAATTAGATGCTGGAGATTATAGAACCCGTCAGCAAAATAATATTAAGCAGAAAGTTTTAAAAATGGCTGATAAAGTTGTAAAAACAGGTCAGTCTGTCACATTAGATCCGATGAATTCGTCTGATAGACGATATGTTCATACTTTATTTGAAAAAAATAAGAAAATTTCAACATCAAGTGAAGGTACGGGAAGAGATCGTAGAATTGTTCTATCTTTAACTGATAATCAATCAGATGTTGATCATGAAGACAAACAACCTCACTACATTTCTAATGAATGACATATTTAGCCACTGATACAATTTGTGCCATAGCTACCCCTGTTGGGGTAGGTGGAATTGGTATTGTTCGGTTATCAGGGCAAGATTCTCTAGACATTTTAAGTAGATGTGTTCAGTTTAAGTCTACAATTGAACCTCGAAAAATGTATACACGTCCTTTTTTTTCTGAATCTGGAAGCCTGTTTCTAGACAAGGTATGTGTTGTTTATTTTAAAGCGCCATATTCTTATACGGGTGAGGATGTTGTTGAAATTCAAGCTCATTCAAGCACCTTTATATTGAAATCTATTTTACAAGAATTCATATGTCTTGGTGCTCGCATGGCACAAGAGGGAGAATTTACTAAGCGAGCGTTTATTAATGGGAAAATGGATTTAACTCAGGCAGAGTCTGTTATTGATTTAATTCATTCAGATACTCAATATGCGCATCGTGTGTCGTTATCTCATGTTGATGGGGCGTTGGCTCGGTTTGTACATTCACTATATACACCTCTTAAAACTATTTTAGAACACGTAGAAGCGTCGATAGATTTTCCTGATGAAGTTGACTCGTTGGATAGACATAAAGCTGTTGAGATTGTTAGTCATTTGAAAAATAAACTTTCAGCAATATTGGACTATCAAGATGTAGGTGAGTTGGTTATGGGAGGAATTAATATATTAATTGTAGGCAGACCTAATGTTGGCAAATCGTCTTTATTTAATTTGTTGTTAGGAAAAGATCGAGCTATTGTGTCTGATATTCCTGGTACTACACGAGATTATTTGGAATCGGCTTATGAATTTAAACATCTTAAATTTAATATATTTGATAGTGCAGGGTTTCGATTATCAAATGATTCTATAGAGCAGATGGGAATAAGTCGTATAAACGATTTGCTAGATAAAACTCATCTTGTTTGTTGGTGTCTTGATAGTTCAGATGAGTTTAATAAAGATGACCAAATGGTATCTGATGCGATTAAGCATCATCAAAACGTGTTAGTTTTAGCTACAAAGTCAGATTTACCCAAAAAGTTAGTTATTGATGAAATATCACAATTTACGTATGCATCAATATCTTTGTTTGAAGAAAATGCAGCATTTAAGCTTAAGCAATTATTTTATCAGAAAACATTCAATTTAGACGATTCAGTCAATTTAGATTTATTATGTAATATTCGGCAAAAATCATGCATGATTCAGTTGCAACAATGGATGACTCAATTTTTAGATGATTTAAATTGTGTAAAAGATGATGATTTGTTGGCTGTTGATTTAAAAAAGGCACTTGAAATTTGTGGAGAATTAAGTGGAGATTCTTTAACTGAAGATGTTTTAGATGGTATTTTTTCTAGATTTTGTGTTGGAAAATAATATTTGATTTTTTTTATTTTATTTTAAAAAAAACAATTGACAAATTTTTTCTTTTTAATTACTCTTGATCAGCTAAAAAAAATTAAATCGATCTTTGAAATTTAAATAGTAAATTTGTAAAATTAAGTAATTTTATGATTATAATGAAGAATTATTATTCATAAACCGCATCTGTCAAGATATTAAGGGCACATAGGGGATTCCTTGGCATACAGGCCGATGAAGGACGTGGAAAGCTGCGATAAGCTTCGGGTAGCTGCTAACAAGCTTTAATCCGGAGATTTCCGAATGAGGAAACTCGCATGAGGTTATGCTCATGCATCATTATTTGAATACATAGAATAATGAGGGGAACCTGGTGAACTGAAACATCTAAGTAACCAGAGGAAAAGAAATCAAAAGAGATTCCCTTAGTAGCGGCGAGCGAAACGGGATCCAGCCTAAACCATAGTTTTGTACGAGTATGTAGACGCTGAAATTATGGGGTTGTAGGGTGTTTTAATACTTTACTACATTGAAGTAAGTAAGTCAGAAAAATTTATTTTAGTAGAATGCTCTGGAAAGTGCTTCCATAGAAGGTGAAAGACCTGTACACGAAAAAATAAATTCTTACTAAAACATTCCTAAGTACTGCAAGACACGAGTAATCTCGCAGGAATCTGGGTGGACCATCATCCAAGGCTAAATACCATTGTATGACCGATAGTGAACAAGTACCGTGAGGGAAAGGTGAAAAGAACCCCGGGAGGGGAGTGAAATAGAACATGAAACTATGTGCCTACAAGCAATTGGAGGTTCCTTTTGGAACTGACAGTGTGCCTATTGAAGAATGTGCCGGCGACTTAATGTAAGCAGCAAGGTTAAGCTGAAAGCGGAGCCGTAGCGAAAGCGAGTCTTAATAGGGCGTTTAGTTGCTTGCATTAGACCCGAAACCTAGTGATCTATCCATGGGCCGGATGAAGCGTGAGTAACATTGCGTGGAGGTCCGAACCATTGAGTGTTGAAAAACTCTTGGATGACCTGTGGATAGCGGTGAAATGCCAAACGAACTAGGAGATATCTGGCTCTCCTCGAAATGACTTTAGGGTCAGCCTTGAGGTAAGACGCTTGGAGGTAGAGCACTGTTTAGGCTAGGGGTGTCACCAACATTACCAAACCTAGGCAAACTCCGAATGCCAAGTTGTTATACTCAGGAGTGAGTCTTAGGGGGCTAAGCTCCTAAGACAAAAGGGAAACAACCCAGACCGTCAGCTAAGGTCCCTAAATCTATGCTAAGTGGAAAAAGAGGTGGGATTGCATAAACAACCAGGAGGTTGGCTTAGAAGCAGCCATCCTTTAAAGAAAGCGTAATAGC
>JAYOLY010000044.1:0-11953 GCA_038120575.1 Rickettsiales bacterium | reverse complement strand
AATTGACAGCCCTGTTCGTATTGTTGAGGAGTATTCTCATCATGGTTCTAATTCATACCATAATACTGATTCACACTATGGTGATAAAAAACCTCATTAAATAATTTTGTGAATTTTTTTTCTTTAATTGCTATAATGTTTATTTGTAATGTTGGAGTTTTGAATGAGCCAATCTTCAAGTAATAAAAATTCTAAGATGACAGATCAGTATATTTCTGAATACAATGAGCGTTTAAAAAAAGAACGAACTTTGTCTTCTCTTAACTCTAATATTGATTCTGAATCTGGCATTAATTTGGATCTTTCCCCTAGTGAAATCCCTCATATTTCAAATTGGAAAAATGATTTTGGTCGTTCTTTAGATCAGCTTGAACGTGCATTTTCTTTAAAAAAAAATGAGCTCAGCTTTTTAACACAAGAGGTTAATAAAGAAAAAAAGGAATTAGAAACTCTTTATAATTTCAAGGCAAATATTTCAAACTTTAATAATGCTATCAAGCTTTTAAATGAAAAGCTTGATTCCTTAACTAAGGACTATGAAGATAAGAAGTCTATCTTAGTTGACGAATATGATTCTTATAAAGCTAAATTAGAAAATGATCTTACTTCTGAAAAACATAATTATCAAGTTCTTTTTGATGATTTAAAGCAAGATTTTGAATCTAAAAAATCTGTTATTGATTCAGAATTATCTTGTTTCGAGGAACAAATGAAAAAAAAGAAATTGTTTTGGGAAGATGATAAATTAAAACTTCTTGATGATATACAGAAAGAAAGATTGTTGTTTATTGAAGAAAAAGAATCAATTAGAAATCAATTTAGAGAAGAACAAGCTTTACTAGAATTTAATTTTACTAAACTTAATGAGTATTATGATTCATTGCTTTCAAGCTTTTCTGAAAAAAAGATTTTTTTTGAATCTGAGGTTAATCAAATTCAACTTGATTATGTTAAAAAATATGATGATTTAACTTTATCATTGAATTTATTGACTTCTGAAATTAATCAAAAATTGATACATATAGAAGAAACACAAATGCTTAGTTTTGAAGCAGAATTTTTGTACAAGTATAATAAGGCTTTGTTAGATTCAGATTTAAAAGAGTATGAAAACTCTGCAAAACATTCTTTAAGGGAGCAATTGCTGTCTATTAGAGAAGATCATGACAAAGAGTTGAAAAATAAAGAAGTTTTTTTTCTAAAACAATTAGATGAAGATCGTGAAACCATGCTTAAAGAGTTTCAGCAAAAACAAGCATACTTGGAGACTCAATTTGATCAAAAAAAAATATCTTTAGAGCATGATAAGCGACTTGAAATTAAAAAGGAATTTGATTATTTATTATCTTTTGAAAAAGAAAGATATGAGGAGAAAATTAAACAGTATGAGCTTGATCTTACTGTTTTAAAAGATAGATCTCTTAAGTCATCTTCGGCTAAAGATTCTACTATTGCTGAATTAAATGAAACTCTTACGTTGTTAAAAATGGAGTTAAGTAAATTAAAAGTTGAAAATGAAACATTGTCTGACAATACTAGAAAGTCTATTGAAGTTGAATCTAATGATCGCTATCAAACGTTATTGCAAACTTATCAAAAAAAGTATGATGCAGAGTTATTAAAATCAAAAAAAATGATTGTTTCATTAGAGCAAGATTTGAATACAAAGTCTGCTGAACTGGTTAAATCTAATGTTGAGTTAAAAAAATTAAAACATATGTTAAACCAGTCTATTTCATCTGCCAATCAATCTCGTGTTTTTACTAAATTTAGCTCATCTAATATGAGTAATGAAGATATTTCAAAATCTTCTTCAAATGAATCTTTAAATAAAGTTATTCGGGCAAATTCATATGACTCGATTTAATTTTTTTTCTAAGCAATTTTTGACAGATTTTTTAGACCTTATTAAGTTTAAAATTTTATTTTTTTCTTTACTTACAGTTGGAGTAGGTGCCATACTTGCTAGTTCTTCTATTGATATTGATTTTTTTTATACTTTTTCTTTTTTAATTTTGGGAACTACATTAGTTTTTTCTTCTGCTTCTGCTTTAAATCATGCTATTGAAGTTAATACCGATCAATTAATGGTTAGAACCCAAAATAGGCCACTTGTTTCAAAGCGGTTTAATTTTTTATTTGTTATTTTATTTTCAGTGTTTTCTTTTGTTTTGGGTTCTCTAATTTTGTTTTACAAAGTAAATTCAATAGTGTTTTTTTTATGTTTTTTTATTTTAATTTCTTATGATTTTTTTTATACACCATTAAAAAAAATAACATGGATGAATACATTTATTGGAGCTGTTCCGGGAGCTATGCCAGTTTTATGTGGTTGGTTTGCTTTTTCTTATGATGTTTCATTATTGATTGTATTTTTATTTTTAATATTTTTTTTCTGGCAGTTGCCACATTTTTTCTCCATTGCATGGATTCAAAGAGACGCTTATGAACATGCTAAAATTAAAATGATTTCTGAAGGTGATATAAGTGGACGCAAGACAGCTACAGCCATTATAATTTCTACTATTATTTTTGTAATAATTACCTTATTACCTATTTATTTTAATTTATTCAGTTTTGTATTTTTTCTAGTGATGTTGGGTGTAGGTTTATTTTTTATATATATATCTTTTATGTTTTTCAAAAATAGATCAATTTATTCTGCAAGATTGGTATTAAGATTTTCTTTAATTTATCCTCCTATAATACTATTGTTAACGCTGTTTTAGTTTATATTGTTCTGACATATTATTTTTTATTTGGTATAATTGCTTTGCTATGGTTGAGTTAGATAGTTTAAATTACAAATTAAAGGAAATTCATTTAGCTTCTACACAAGGTTTTTGTGCAGGTGTGGCCAGTGCTATTGAAGTTGTTGAAAAAGCATTAGATATTTATGGTACTCCATTATATGTGAGACACCATATTGTTCATAATACGAGAGTCATTACAGATTTTGAAAATAAAGGTGTTGTGTTTATTGAAAATTTAGAGGAAGTTCCTGAAAATAATATTGTTATATTTAGTGCTCATGGAACGGCCCCTTTGGAGTATGTAAAAGCTAGAAAGCGTGGTCTAAAAATTATCGATGCAACGTGTCCATTGGTAAGTAAAATTCATCGTCAAGCTGTTAGATTTTCTGAAATGGGAGTTCAATCTGTTTTAATAGGTCATCGAGGTCATCAAGAATTAATTGGGACATCTGGGTATGTTGATCAAAACTTATTATATATTGTTGAGGATATTAAAGATGTTGAATTACTGGATCTTGATCCTATGTTTCCAATTGGATATCTTACTCAAACAACATTATCTGTTGATGATACTCAGTTAATTATTAAGGCATTAAAAGCTAAGTATCCTGATATCCAAGGTCCCCCTAAGGCAGATATTTGTTTTGCTACAACTAATAGGCAGAATTCTGTTAAAGAAATTGCTTCAAAATGTGATGTTATTTTAGTTTGTGGTTCGCCAAATAGTTCTAATAGTAATAGATTAAGAGAAACTACGGCGGCGTTGGGTATAGATTCTTATATTATTGATGAGGCAAAAGATTTTAATTTTGAATGGTTGCTAGGGAAAGAAAGGTTGGGAATTACATCTGGAGCATCTGTTCCCCAAGTTATAGTTGATGAAGTTGTTGATTTAATTCGATCTAAATTTCAAGATATTTCAATATATCAATCAGAAAATATTGAAGTGGGTATTAAATTTCCATTACCAAATTTAAAGTAAAATTCTATTCATTATTTAACAATGAATCATCATAATCTTTGGGTTTGTTGAAACCTAGGAGGTTGCAAATTGTTGATGCAATATTTGATAATCCTGGTTGGTCTAAATTTGCAAGACTATATTGGCTATTGGCATTTATTATTGCACAGGGAACAGGGTTAAGTGTATGAGCCGTTTGAGGAATTTTTTTTCCATTTTTAATTGAAAACATTTTATCTGCGTTTCCGTGATCAGCTAAAATAATTGCAATTCCCTTTAGCTTAATAACTTCTTCAACAATTTTTTTTGTGCATTTATCTGTAATTTCAATTGATTTTACTGTTGCTTCATAATCTCCAGTATGACCTACCATATCTCCATTTGGAAAATTTATTCTGGCAAAATCGTATGGTTTGGAATGTAACATTGAGATGCATTTTTCAGTTATTTCATAGGCTTTCATTTCAGGTTTTTCGTTAAATGGACAGTTATCAGATTTGATTTCAATATATTCTTCTAAATCTTGATTTATATATCCAGATTTATTTCCATTCCAGAAATATGTCACATGTCCAAATTTTTGAGTTTCTGAAATTGCAAATGACTTTAAATGTTCATTACATAAATATTCACTTAGACTTCCTTCAATTTTAGGGGGATTAACTAAATAGTGATTAGGAATATTTTGATCACCGTCATATTGGAGCATTCCAGCATAGAATATGTTGGGAACTCGAATTCTATCAAATTTATCAAAAAATTTATTTTCAAATGCTTGAGATATTTCTATTGCTCTATCCCCTCTAAAATTTGTAAAAAATACTGTGTCTCCATCTTCAATGGTGCCAATAGGAATATTGTTTTTATGAATTACAAATGGAGGTATGTATTGATCGTTTAATTGATTGTCTTTTGCGTATGCATTTGTAATAGCTTCTTCAGCAGAGTCAAAAAATGTTCCTATACCTAATACATGTGTCTCCCAACCTTTTTTTACCATATCCCAGTCTGCATTATATCGATCCATTGTAATTACCATTCGCCCACCTCCTGATGCAATTGCAATGTCGATATTGTTTTGTAAATGGGCGTTGATACATGTGTTTAGGGTTTCAATGTAGTTTAATGCAGATTTTGCTTCAACATCTCTTCCATCTAGTAAAATATGCAATCTTATTTTTTTAACACCGTCTATTACGGCTTGATTGATTAAATTTATTTGATAATTAATATGATTATGGACGTTACCATCGCTTAAAAGCCCTATTAAATGAAGACAAGAATTGGTTGTTTTTACTTGATTAATACCTTTAAGCCAGTTTGTATTTTGGAATAGTTTTTTTGTTTGTATTGCTTCTTTTACAAGTGTTGATCCTTGATTAAAAATTCGTCCAGCTCCTAATGCATTGTGACCTACTTCACTATTTCCCATATCTAAATCTGAAGGCATACCGACTGCAGTGCCATGAGCTTTTAATGTTGTGTAAAGTTTTAATTTAGTTAAAGAATCTAAAAAAGGTGTATGAGCTTTGTAAACAGCATTTTCTTCTGTATTTTCTCCTAATCCAATCCCATCTAATATAATTAATACCACGGGACCTTTGGGTTTATTGAAAAATTTGCTTGGATCTAATTTAAAATTCATTTTAAGATTATAGTCATTTTTTTTTTTTATTACGAGGTATAAATTTTTAATTGCTTTATCTTCAAATTATTCTTAAATTCAATTATAATATACATCTAATTTATTTTAGGGAACTTAATTTATGAATATACGTTTTGAATTATTAATGGATGCGGGAAATGGAGCTCAAAAAGCTGGTGATATCTTAATCAAGGCTTTAGCTAAAGTTGGTGCTTATGTTTTTATTGAACCTATTATACCAGCTGAAATTAGTCCGCCTAAGCGAACACCTTATTCTTTGTCAGGGGTAGTTATTCGAATTTCTAATACTGAAATTACAAATATTGGTTCTGATTCAAATTTTATTCTTGTTGAACATGATATTTTGGCTATCAAAAGACTATCTGAACTAGAATATGCGGATGATTGCGAAGTGTTGATTGATACATCATTTGAGTCTAGAACTCCTGAAGGGTACCAACAAGTTAAAGACATATGTTCTAAAGAAACTATGAAATATGTACCTTTTTCAATTGATGAAAATGCTGAAACATTGGTTAAAGAACTTCATGGTAATGGTAAAAATATGTATTTTTTAGGCATTTTATCAACAATTTTCAAAGTTAATTCAGATGATGTAGAAAAATTGATTAGGGATACATTTAAAAAGTTGCCAGAGGAATTGTTAGAAAAAAATATTTCAATATTTAAATTAGGCATGAAAAAAGCTGAAACAATAACTGATACAAGGTTTTCTTTAGATCTTAAAGATGATAAATCTAATGAAAAAGAAAAAATATTATTAGATGGCAATACTGCTCTATCCTTAGGTATTATTGATTCTGGAATTAGGCTTTTTTCAGGTTATCCAATTACTCCGGCTTCATCTATTATGCATAATTTAGCTCGAATTTTTCCAAACTACGGAGGTATTTTGCATCAGGCAGAAGATGAGATTTCTGCAATTGGAACGGTTTTGGGTTCGTATTTTTCTGGAGTTCCTGCTATCACTGCAACATCTGGCCCTGGTTTATCTTTAAAACAAGAATTTTTAGGTTTATCTTTGGCTTCTGAGATTCCATGTATTTTAGTAAATGTTCAACGTGGAGGTCCATCAACAGGGCTACCTACAAGAACAGAACAAGCAGATTTATTAGCTGCAGCGTTTGGAAGTCATGGAGATTCTCCGAAAGTTGTATTAAGTGTTTCAAATGTTGAAGATTGTTTTTATGTTCCACATGTAGCAAGATATTTGACTGAAAAATTAAGAGTTCCAGTTATTATCATGAGTGATTACTTAATCTCTGTAAGTTACAGAGTTTTAGATAAATTAAACTTAAATAAATTGGATCATGTTGATGATATTTTAGATTCAACATTAAAGCAATTTCAGTTAAGACGATTTACAGATGAAATTCAGATGGTGAAAAGTAATCAATCTACTCCTGGAGATATAGGAGAGATGCGTCGAGTTACTGGTTTGAATACAAATATTGAGGGTGCTGTTGAATATTCTCCAACTGTCAATCACGCTTCTCATAAAATTCGTAACGAAAAGCTCCATCATGTTAGACGGGCTCTAATGTTGCCGGAAGTTATTGGTAGTTCTGAAGGTGGAGATTTGTTAATTGTAGGTTGGGGTAGTAGTCGTGGTGCAATTTTAGAATCTGTTGAGACATTACGATCTAAAGGTAAAAATGTCTCTGGCATGTGCTTAAAAATGGTGTATCCGATGTCTTTGGAGCTCAAAGAATTTTTTAAACGATTTAAAAAAGTTGTTTCTGTAGAGGTTGCTTATGGTGATGATTTGAAACATACAGGATTTAGTACGTTACTGAGATCTGAAACATTGTGTGATGTTACTGGTTTGGTTACAGATGCAACAGGAAGGCCACTTAAGCCAAATGTAATAGTAAATAAAGCTTTGGAGATTGTGTAGTATGACAACTAATAATTCCTCAACAATTGATCAAATTACAATGAAAGACCTAAAAGCAACGGATCCACGTTGGTGTACAGGCTGTGGTGACTATACAATATTGGTTGGATTACGAAAATTTATGGTTAATCGTCAAATAAGACCTGAGGAAACTGTAAATGTTTCAGGAATTGGTTGTTCTGGTCGGATACCTCATTACATGAATACATATGGGTTACATTCTATTCATGGGCGTGCTATCCCAATTGGGTTAGGGATTGCCTTAGCTAAACCTGAATTAAATGTGTTTATTCATTCTGGTGATGGTGATTCTTTAAGTATTGGAGGTAATCATCTAATGCATGGAATTAAAAAGAATTTTAATTGTGTGTATTTATTGTTTGATAATCAGATTTATGGTTTAACTAAAAATCAAACTTCTCCAACTACGCAAAGAGGTGTTGCTACTCAAACTCAACCATCAGGATCGTATCTAGACCCGATCAATCCCATTCGATTTGCGCTTGGTTTAGGGGCCTCATTTGTAGCAAGTACTGCTGAATGGATGGGCAAACATTTTGTTGATACTCTTGATTTAGCATTTCAGCACAATGGTTTTTCTTTTGTTCACATCGCTCAGAGGTGTCCAAAGTTTAATCCTGGAGCTTGGAATTATAAAGATTCTTCATGGGTTGAATTTTTAACTCATGACACTGCTTTGGAGGCTGATTTAAAAGGTGCTCCTGATGCAGGTGTTATTACTCATGATCCAAGTGATTATTTAAAAGCTATTGAGCTGTGTAATAAAGTACCATCATTATTTGGTCTTTTTTATAAAGAAGAGAAACCAATGTACGATAAAATTTTGTTAGATACTATAAAACAATCTCAGGTTGAGCAGCTTGATGATTTGCTAAATAATTACATTATTTAGGCTTTTTTCATGTTTAAAATTTAATGTTTTTGGGTAAATAATATCTATATTATTATTTAAGGGGATTATTTATGCCAATTCTTGGTGGAAATAGACATCACAAATGGTCTTATAAAGGTAATATTGATGAGTTAGACACTGATAATGTTCATAAAAATTATCTAAAGAGCAATGATATTGCTGGTCAATTGGTTAACCATGATAAAAAAAGTAAGCTTGAAGTTAAATATTCTTTTGTTGAGCAATTTTACAATAAGATTTTGGGTTTATTTCAATAGTTTTTTTGATTTAAAATAATTTTCATAAGACCAAAATGTAGATTTAGAATTTAAATCTTTTAATAAGTTTTTTGCTAATAATAACTCAAGATCATTTGGATGAATTGATAGCCGAATAGGTTTTTTGAATATAGTAGATATTTTTTTGTTTAAAAAATTACTAAATAAAACGGCTATTTTTCTTAGTGTTGTATCAACTTCATAGCCTAGTAGAGGTAAACTTAAATAGTTATCGTTAAAATATATTCCTTTTAATGTTTCAAACATAGAAAAATTACTGTTATTAAAGTCTTTTCTATTTAATTTTCCAATTGCCCATGATGGGGGTACATAGAGTTGGGGTTTTGGTAATAAATGTTTATCAAACCAATTGAAACAATTTTCTACTAGGTTTATACAGTCTTTTCTAGTCAAAGAAAGATGTTCTGCAACATCTCTGGATAGTATTAGGCTGTGTAATTTATGATAAAAAGTTTTTATTTTGGATACTTTATGAACCCAGCCATGCCCTGCAAGTTCATGACCTTGCTTAGATAATCTTTGGAGTAGGTTTAATTCTGACTCTGTCCATTGTAGTCCTGGTACAATTAGAAGTGTGACATAATTTATATTATGGTTTTTTTGAAGAGTTTTTAAAATAGTTTCTATTTTATTGATATTTGAAGGCATTACATCATGGATAGATATCAAAATATCGTTATTTTTCATACTAAATTAATATGTTTTTTTTAATTAATAAATCATACCATTTTTTTATTGCTGTGTTGTTGTGATGTTTTGCACTTAATGCTGCATTGATTGATTTGTCTTCTATATTTTTTTGAGGAAGTTTATTAATCTCTTTAATTATTCTTGATATTTTTTGATTCTTTTTTAATACAAAAAGGTTTGTTTTTAGTTTTGGCCAATCTATTATGCCTGTTTCTTCTGAAACAATCACTAATTTACCTCTAGCCATTCCTTCAAGGGCTGCTGTTCCGAATGTTTCGAATTCAGAAGGCAATATAATAATATCTGATTTATCAATTGTATCAATGATGTTTTCTCTTTTTACCCATCCTAGATAGTTTAAATTGGGGAGTTTTTTTTCTTCTTTTTGAATAAAGTCTTTTAAAGGACCGTCTCCAGCAATTATAAAATTTAGATCTTTTATTTCTTTTGCTGTTTCAACTATTTCTTCAATATTTTTTTCAGGAGATAATCGACCAATGTAGAGCACTTTTTTTGTCGTTTTATTAATTTCTTTTATTGGTTGATCTATAAATTTTTTTGATAGAGTTGTTCCGATTAGTGTTATGTTTTTTGTTTTAGTATTTAAATTTTTAAGTTGTGTATTGTTTAGTATTAAAATATTTGGAGAATTTTTTGTCATGAAGTTGTCAATTGTGATGTAAATTTTTTTGAGTATAAAACCAATGACTCCTTTTAAATTTTTACTTACTAGTTTTTCAGAATTGTTATGAAGTACAAAGTAAAAAGGTATTTTTTGTGATTTAGCTATAAAAAAACCAAGCCAACAAAATGGAGCTATCATTGGTAGAATAATTACATCTGGTTTATTTTTTTTAATATGATTAAGAATTGTAAAAACCTTTGGAAAATGTAATCTTTGGGAATTGTCTCCAGGAAATCCAGGTTTAAACCAATGTGTGAATAATCTGTTATCTGGGTTAATAAGTTCGATAGACCCTATATCATCTTTGATATTTTCTATTAAGTCTTTATAATAACTGCCAACACCATTTCGCTCTAAAATAGAATCTAGAAAAATGGTTAACTTTAAATTTTTCATATTTTATATGTATGATTATATATAAAAATAATTATTCGTTGTAGTCTAATTGTATTAATTAAACTTTAATGAGTTGTAGGTAAACTTAAAATCTTCTTTAATTTTTTCTTTATTTAATTCAAATTGTTCTAAAGAATAATTATGTTTACTTTTATATTTTTTAGATTGCTCATTAATTTGTATTAAAGAATTTTTAAAAGCGGTATTTATTGGTTCTTTTAATTGTTCATAGATATTTTCTACTGATTTTTTTAAGTTTTTTTGAATGTCGTTCATAGAGATTATATATTGATTAGGTTCATTAATGTTTATATTTTCAATAATATGATGATAATAAAACTTTAATAGGTTAACAAACTTTTTTTGATAAAAATGATCTACATTATTATTGTTAAAAAGTTTTCCAGCTTCAATCATTGTGCTTATTTGAGAAGGAACTGCTTCAAGTGGGTCACGAACACAAGCAATAATTGAACAATCTGGAAAGTGGAGTTTTAATGCTTGAATTTTGGAGGTATAAGACGGATTTTTTGATAAAATTCTTTTGTCTTTTCCGAAAACATAAAGATGTTTTTGAAGAATTTTTTTGTAAAAATTCATAATTTTGTCTTTATTTTTTTTGTTTAATTTTTTATCAAAATATCCTAAATCCCAAATTTCTTGTATTTGCGGAAAAGGCGTGACAAGAATAAAACTTGCATATGTTATGGTTAGTGATAAAAAGTCTTCTTCAGGAGAGTCCAATCTTGATACATGCATACTGTCTAATTTTTTTGTTAGCTTGTTTTGAAGGTTGTTAAGTAAGGTAGAGATAATTGTTTTTTTTGTTTTTTTGATAAAAAATGGTTTGAAAATCATTTTTTGTATGATGGATGGAGCGAGTAGAAATTCCCATAATTGAAATGTTGTAAATTTATCAGAGTCATGGGAAAGCGTTCTATGTAAGAAGGTTGTTCCACTTCTAGGAATGCCTACAATAAATAATGGTTTTTTGATTTGAATTTTTTTGTATGATGGAAAAATTAGTTCATCAAGGAAAAGAAAAAATTTATGAATTAAAATGTATATTACAATAAAAAATAATGTGAAAGATATCACAAAAAAACGTTTTAGAGAAAGCTGTACGACTGTTTTTTTTGTGTAAAAATATGATTTCAAGAAGCACTTAAACAATAGCTTAAATCCGTAGTTGTAGCTCATAATCATATTTTAGACCCTAATGTTAGATTTTTGTAGAATTCTTTTTGAACTTTATTTTGTTTCTTATTTTTATTGTTGCAAGAGTTTGAATAATCTTTTATGATTTTTATTATTTTGTGAGGTAAAATAATGAGCGAAGAAATCAAAGAAATAGATGTTTTAGAACTATCTTCTAAGATCAAGAATAATGAAAAAATTGTTTTATTGGATGTTCGAAGTTTAGAAGAATATAATCATTCCAATATTCCAGAGTCCATTCATGAGCCATTAGATCAGCTTGAAAATCAATTATCAAAATATGATTCTTCATTGACGTACATATTGCAGTGTAGATCTGGAGGAAGAAGCTTTAAGGCTGCACAAATTTTGAAATCTAATGGATTTAACGATGTTTATAATTTAAAAGGTGGACTTCTTGACTGGTCTGATAAGATTGATCCGTCAATAGAAGTATTTTAAAATAATGACCAATAAAAAGAAATCAAGTTTATAT
>JAYOLY010000043.1:0-12496 GCA_038120575.1 Rickettsiales bacterium | reverse complement strand
ACAATAAATATAACGTTATTCACACAACTTATTTCAAACTTAATCGACAATGCAATTAAATATAGTGATGAGAACAAAAACATTAAAATTGAATTTGAGAAAAAAGAAAAAAAGTTTAAAATAAATGTAATTGATGAAGGTATAGGCATAGAAGAAAAACATATTCCTCTACTATCTCAACGATTTTATCGAGTTGATAAATCAAGAAATAAAAAAACTGGCGGAAGTGGACTTGGACTATCAATTGTTAAACATATCGCACATTTACATCAAGGCAATATAACTATTACAAGTAAAATAAATATTGGAAGTACAGTTACATGCGAATTTCCAATTTAAAGGAGTTATAAAAAATGAATAAATTAGAAACATCACTAACTGAGCTAAAAAGCTTATTTTTTAATTTTACAGCTGTTGTAGAAGAAAATTTTAGAAAGTCTACTGAAATATTGCTAAATCAAGATATATCTAAAATAAACGACATTATTGAAACAGATAAAGAAATAGATAAAAAAGAAATTCATATTGAAGAAAGCTGTATTCATATTTTAGCTATGCATCAACCAAAAGCAAAAGACCTTCGCTACATTATTGCTATTCTAAAAATAAATAACGATTTAGAACGAATAGGGGATCTATCTATGAACATTGCACGATCTGCCCAACGCTTGAATAAATACTCGGAAAAAAATCTATACTCTATTCCTGTTATGATCGAAAAAGTGTTAATCATGTTTAAAATGTCACTGGATGCATTTATGGGCCTAGATGCAGCTCTTGCCATAAAAGTATGCCAACTTGATGATGAAGTAGATGAACTGAAGCGAAATCAACGAAAATTGCTTAAAGAAGATTTACTGCAAAAACCTGAATCAGTAGACTACTATTTTGAACTTTTGGTTAACGCAAGACGACTAGAACGAGTTGCAGATTTGTCAACAAATATTGCAGAAGAAGTCATTTATATAACCAAAGGAGAAATTGTTCGTCATCGTAAATTAGATGAAAGTTCTATATAACGATTTTTTAAAATAGGTAAATAAGGTAGGCTTAAAATAACAAGTTGAGACATACAAAAACCAACTAGCCAAATAAATTCTTTTTCCATGAAACCATAAGAATGAAGCCCAACACCTAACATATTTACGCCAAACCACGAAAAACTAGTAACAATATTTCCAAATATTGAAGCTGCCATTAACCCTCTCAACTTAATAAGACCGGCTAATCTAGCATGTAAAATAAACGCATTCCAAAGAACGATCAACAATGCTCCATTTTCTTTTGGATCCCAGCCCCAAAATCGTCCCCAAGATTGGTCAGCCCAAATACCACCTAAGACTGTACCAATAAAACTAAATAAAAGACTAAAACAAATAATTCCAAAAACCATTTTAGAAAGTTGTCTATTGAGCTCATTTGAGATCGATGATACCAAATTAAAAAACACATAATATATCCCAATAAAACCAGCTAAAAATGTTCCTGAATAACCTAAGGTAATTGTGATGACATGCGTAGATAACCAAAAATTAGAATCCAAAACAGCTTGCATTAATCCCATCGTGTCAGATTGAAACGATAAATGATAAGCAATAATTAATGTGGTGAATCCAATTGTTGATGCTAGAATGGGTCCAAGCTTATTTTTAAATAAATATTCCTGAACAAGAGCCATTAAAATAGAAAACCAACCAATAAAAACAGCAGAAGAATATAAATTTGTAACAGGTGGACGTTGTGTAATGACAACCCTTAAAAGTAGACCAACGGTATGAACAAAAAAAGCAACATAAGTTAATCCCATAGATAAAGTGAATAAAGATTTAACCCTGAATAAAAAGAAAAACAAACTAGCCAACAACGCTAGCAAATAAATCGTTATACTATTTCCTAATGGATTGAATACATTAAAATAATATTCAAATGAGACCAACGTCGTTAAAAAAGACTTTTGCGATTGATGAAATGCATTAATGTCAATTAAAGTGCTATTAAATAAAGTGATATTTTCCTCTGAGTAAAATTGAAGTAAATTAAGAAATTGAGATAATAAAATATGAGGATTTTGAGTTTGTCCCAACAAACCAAGAAGCTCTGAACCTGTATTAGTCCAAGTTGTAATATCGTTATAAGCATCCAATTCTGGATAAAAATAGACAATAGATAGATCTTTTAAGCGTTGATGCAATTTAAAATAAGCATTAAAACGAACTAGCCGTTCTGTATCCTCTGCATTTAAATCCTGTCCAGAATTATAGCGACTAAATGCATCTAATCCAGGAGATAAATCATCTTTATATTGATTAAAGTAGTCAAGAAAAGATCTGTCTGAATAAGGAAAAAAAGAATGTTTCAAATTGAAAATTAAATTCATTTTCTCCCATAATTGCAAAACAGCTTTCTGATAAGGTGAACGCTCTAAGGGCTCTAGATCGACAATTGGAACAACTTTTGTCTGAATAATTTCAAAATGTTTATGAATTTGATTATAAGAAAAATACTTATCTTTTTCTGGCAATTCTAGTTCTTTAATTAAATCAGGGTGAATTATTTTGATGATTAAATCGTCATCAATTACAGGATTTAAGCTAATTAATTCAAAAAACCACTGAGACGGAGAAATCTTTTGATTATTTCTTTTAAATGAAACTTTTTCTTGCAAGTTAATCAAAGTTAATCTTGCAACAGAGTCAATTGGTTTTAAACGACCATTATGCAAAACTGGAATAGAAGCAAACGATTCAAAATCATAACGTACAGTTGCAAAAAAGTTTGAAGTGAAAAAAGTAAAAATAAAGATAAGCAGAATCATTAATCGTTTCATAGCTGCACCCTTTTTGAAAATCTAATCAAATGTAACATAAAATGAATAAGTAACCCCAATGAAATTAATAAACATGAATAGTATGGAATTTGCCACAACGGATTCTCAACCACTTGAAAAATTGAAATAGTATCATTTTCAGCAAAACTCATTTGAAAAAACGTTTTCCCTTTATATCGTAACGGATGATTCATATATATTCTCACATCACGATTTTCTTGATTGGTATAATCATTTAATGTAATCTCGCTAGCAAAATCTTTGGGAATAGTTGTGCCTGGATAAACATCATGAATAAAATCATTTAAAGTAATAGAATAAGGAATATAATATCTTAAAGGTCTTAAAAGAACTTTATAGGTTTTGCCTCTAACAGAAATATCTTGCACGCCATTTAAATCTAATGCAAATAACCACCGTCCTAAAGATGTTTCTCCATCAAAAAATTCTAAAATCATACTTGTGTTATCTCTTTGATCATCTCTGACAAACACATCAAGAGGTCTCACACCTAATTGTCGGCCAATGCCATCAGAAATTCTTGGATTCACACCATTATCAATACGATACAACTGTGAATTTGGGTAATATGAATGGACTTTAATATCAAAAGGTAACACCGGGTCTTTGAAAACTTTTTTACGAGCCAAAATATGATCCGGAACACTAATAATAAAATCATGGCTAGACTGAGACACATCTATAATGGCCAATTCCAAATGCCGTCTGTCTTCAGAAAAAAAAGACGTTTCACCTTCTTTAATACTCATAACACTTTCCGTCGTCGTACAAGATGATAAACCCGACCCAAGTAGAAGCAAAATCAAACCAAAATGCACACACATTAAACCAATATTTTTTACTTTCCATTTCAATTTTGTTATGGTTGCCATAATAAGATTAAGTAAAAGTAAAAATCCAATTAATCCTCCACCTGGAAAAACAGGAATGTTAAAGCCTAATACAGTCGTCCAGATAAAAAAACTTTGAAAATATAACTTTTGAGTATAATAAATTCCTAAATTAACTTGAGCTATTGTTCCAACAAAAACAATAACAAAATAACAAAGCAGTGAAAAAACTGCCAACTTCAATGATGACAGAAATTGAATACTTTCTTTAAAGAATTTAATTAACTTCGAGCGCATTTAAAACTCCAATTAATTCGCTTTTAATTCTATCAACAGATGAAAAATCTTTTAAAAAAGTCTTAAAAAAATACATCTCACTATTAAATGTAAAAACAGCAACAATGATCGCTTCCGTATTAGATCTTAAATCAAATAATTCAATATCAAAAAATGAATGATTAATTTTTTCTTTCATTTGATCCAATTCAATAGTAGAAATAGGAGACAATCCCAGCTGATTACGCCAACGATTAACATTTGAAAGTATCCCACCAACATCTCCAGGAAAAGATACAATTGAAAAGTCTGCAACAGATCCACTTTGGGTTGGTATATCAAAACTTGCTTTACGAAAAGAATCTATTGGTTTTTCAATCCATGAGTCGGGAAATGTCCAATTTAAAGTAGCTCGAGACGTGACAAGCTGAATTACGGGAAGAAATTCTTTAGGAGCCTTAAATGTTCTAACTTGAGTAGGTTTACATGATGAAACCATCAAAATAACCAACATAAAAGATAAAGCTCTCATTACCATTCAATGAGTATGAATTAAGGGATAATTTCAGTCAAGATTTTAGCTATAAACTAGTACAAAAACGTAAACGTGGTTAACAGCACCATAACAGAAACAAAAAACCAAATTTTTATCATCGCAAGTTTAAACATTTTATGTTTGTAATAACCCACTTTAGATGCTGAATAATATTTTAAAAGTGTCATTGTTTACCTCTTTTATTTAATTTTAATAACTAAATCGAATAAAAGGATAAAAAAAATGTATCGTATTTTTTCTATATTAATCAAAAAAATGAGCAAGATTCATATTTCCTTCCATAATTTCTGCTAAAATAAGCTCCAAGTTTGATTCAATTGACTTAGATGACAAATAAACATCACTTGGAACAACAGATTGTTGACACTCAGGAAACCAATACAACAAATCAGATAGAAGTATAGGTTTATGAGAAAATAATATAGTTTTACTAATATGCTGAAACAATGACACACGTTCATCATATTCAAGATGATCAAGATTAATAGTGCCAGATGGAAAATTAAAATTAGACTGCTTAAGCATATGAAATTCCGATAAAATTAAGTCTTCGCCAGGAGACGAATCAAAAGACTCATGAACCATGTAGAAACTCCTTTTTTAAATTTTTATGAACTTAAAAAAAGATTCCACAACAACAAAAATGTAAAACAACGAAAAATATTGATATATTTATTTCTTATTGGAAGAATCAAGCAGAGCAGCTTTAAAATTAGATTTAGATGAAACAGATTTAAGGTCTTGAATAAAACTTTTCATAACACCATTTTGCTTAGCTGCTTGAGCAAAAAATGCAGTAGAATCGGCAAACTTAGATATTTTAACCTCATTTTGATTCTCTTTATCATTTTTAATCGGACTAGCCATTTTTTACCTCACTAATACTAGAACGAAAGGAAAAACAAAAAAAATGCATTGAAAATTTTCGTTACTAAAATATTGAATATTGAACATAAATATTATACTGTCTTAATATGTTGAAAAGTGATAATAGAAGAAAAACACCTACAGTAAAAATTGGACATGTAGAAATGGGGTCAAACCATCCCATAATCATCCAATCCATGACAAATACACCAACTGCAAATATCAAAGATACTGTAAAACAAATTAAAGAGTTAGAAGATGCTGGATCAGAATTAGTACGGATTACTGTAAATGATTTCGAAGCTATGGAAGCTGTCCCAAGAATCATAGATACATTAAGAAACGATAACTACAAAGCACCAATAATAGGAGATTTTCATTATAATGGACATATTTTACTCCATAAATTTCCTGAAGCAGCTAAAGCACTTGATAAATACCGAATAAACCCTGGTAATGTTGGAAAAAAAAATAAACGTGATGAAAATTTTTCACTGATGATTGAAGCCGCCTTAAAATATGACAAACCCATAAGAATAGGCGTTAATGGAGGATCTTTAGACGAAGATCTACTTACAAAGTTAATGGATGACAATGCTTTATTATCATCACCAAAGAGTGCTAAAGAGATTTTTTATGAAGCGATGGTTCAAAGTGCTATTCAAAGTGCAGAAGCAGCTAACAAAATAGGTTTAGGAAATGACAAAATTGTTTTAAGTGTCAAAATGTCAGATGTACAAGATATGATAAACGTATATGAAAAACTAGCAGCAAGAACAAACCATGTTCTTCACTTAGGCCTTACTGAAGCAGGTGGAGACATCAAGGGTATATCATCAAGCTCCGCAGCTTTGGCCATTTTATTACAACAAGGGCTGGGCGACACTATCCGAATTTCACTTACACCAGAACCAGGTAAAAGTCGTGATTTAGAAGTAAAAACATGCAAAGCACTTCTTCAATCTATGGGATTTCGCTATTTTATGCCAATGGTAACAAGTTGCCCTGGGTGTGGTCGAACAAATAGTGATAAATTTGTTCATTTAGCCAAAGATATCACAGCATACATAGAACAAAACATGCCTAGCTGGAAAAAAGACTTTCCAGGTGTTGAAAAAATGACAATCGCTGTAATGGGCTGCGTTGTCAATGGCCCTGGAGAAAGCAAACATGCAAACATAGGCATTAGTCTTCCAGGTAGCTCAGAAGCCCCAAACATACCCGTTTATCAAGATGGAGACCTATTTACGGTACTAAAGGGCGACGATATTAAAGAACAATTCATCAATATTTTAGAAAAATATATATCAAAAACATTCACCCAAAAAATTAAAGCTTGATTAAAATTTTTTTTTATTTAATAAAAAAAATTTTAAATAGGAGAAATAAAAATGAAAAAAACATTATTAAAAGTAGCTATAACAGTTTGTTTGACTCTATGAACTGCGGCAAATCCTTGGACAGATTGTGGTTTAGGAGCAATGATATTTAATAATGAAAGTATGAATATGCCTATCCTGGCAATCATTTCGAATGTAACTTTTGACTATGGAACAACAGCTGTAACATCTGCAACAATAACACCTGATTCATGTGCAGGAAAAAATAAAGAAGTTGCTCTTTTAATTAACGAATCTTACGAAGAATTAATTGAAGAATCTGCCTTAGGTTACGGAAATCAATTTGAATCCATGTTAAACACACTAGAATGTGAAGAAACTAAGACTTGCTTGGACATTAAAAGTAAGTTTAGAGCATGAGCATAAAAAGCAAACAAAATACAACACATTAAAAGCAGCTTATGCACTAGGAAAATCATTCAGATTAAATCAAAACATGTATATTTACACAACACTAGGTAGTGTAATACAAACAAAACATAGAGAAAACAACCATATTGGGCTTCAACAAACCCTAGGCTTTATTGCACAACCACATAAAAAATGGAAAATAGCATCAACATTGGATACATTACTTTATTCAAACAAAAAAAGCATATCAACATTTGAAGTTGAAAATAGACTTGGTGATTCTAAATCTAACGACTACCGACTATCAATAAAAATAAATGAAACTACTCAAATACAAATAGCTAAATCAATCTATTTTTAAAAATATTGTTTGAAAAAAATATCAAAACCAGACATACTTAACCACTTATAATTAAAAAATAAAATGATTAACTTAATAATTAAAAAACCACATAATCTTAAAAACGATATCCTTTCAGGTCTAACAGTTGCTCTTGCTTTGGTACCTGAAGCCATTGCCTTTTCATTTGTAGCACATGTTGATCCTGTTGTTGGGTTATATGCAGCATTCATGATGGGATTAATTACAGCCATATTTGGTGGCCGTCCAGGCATGATATCTGGAGCGACTGGAGCCGTAGCCGTCATTTTTGCACCCTTAGTTATTGCTCAAACACAATTAAATGGACAAACAACAGCTCTTAATTATTTATTTTTAGCTGTCATTATCATGGGGATAATTCAAATTGTTTTTGGATTATTGAAATTTGGCAAATTTGTTCGCCTTATCCCACATCCAGTTATGCTAGGTTTTGTAAATGGACTTGCAATTATCATCTTTAAATCCCAACTTCAGCAATTTTACGTCGGGCAGGGTAGTAACGCACAATTAATGGATACTGTTCCTCTCATAGTGATGATTATTCTTATTGCACTAACCATGTTTATCTCTCAGTTTTTACCAAAACTTACAAAAGCAATACCAGCAACTTTAGCCGCCATCGTCTCAGTAACAGGAATATCTCTACTATTAAAACAAATGAACATAAAAATATATACTGTAATAGATTTTGTCCAAAACATAGATCCAAACAAAACAACCATTGCAGCATCATTTCCTTCTTTTCAACTACCAATCATATCTTTAGATGCCATAAAAATTGTTCTTCCATACGCTATTCTAGCCGCTCTCGTTGGACTAATTGAATCCTTAATGACACTTACACTAGTTGATGAACTAACAGAAACCAGAGGGAAAGGAAACAAAGAAAGTATAGGGCAAGGACTGGCTAACGTAGTGAATGGATTTTTTGGAGGCATGGGAGGTTGTGCCATGATTGGTCAAAGTATGATTAACATTAGAGGTGGGGGCAGAGGACGAACATCAGGAATCGCAGCGGCATTGTTTTTATTGATATTTTTTATGTTTGGAGCCTCATTGATTGAAAACATTCCTCTCGCAGCTCTTGTTGGCGTTATGTTTATGGTTTCAATTGGAACGTTTGAATGGTCTAGCTTTAGAATTTTAAACAAAATTCCGAAATCTGATGCCATTATTATTATTTTAGTGTCACTCACAACTGTCATATTTGACCTTGCCATCGCAGTCATCTTTGGTGTGATATTATCCGCACTTGTATTTGCCTGGGAAAAGGGAAAACAAATTCAAGTAGAACAAAAAACAAATGAAAATGGATCAAAATCCTATATTTTTAATGGTGCTTTATTTTTTGGATCTGCAACAAGCTTCAAACAATTATTTGACGTAAAAAATGACCCAAATCATATCGTTATTAATTTAGAAAATATGAGAATTCACGATCATTCAGGAATTGATGCCCTGCAACATGTTATTGAAAAATACAAAACAGCTAACAAACATATTTATTTACACAACATAAGCCCTGAATGTAAAAAATTGTTAGATAAAGCTGATAACATTATTGAAATCACAACAATAGAAAACATCAATTGGCACATAGCAACAGATAAACTAGCTTAAACATTTAATCTTTTTTGTAAACCCTTTTCATAAATTGTTTTTTTTAAAGACAAAACATTAAAGATGTAATCTTTGAAAACCTGAGATGTTTCTGATCTATACAACTGTTCTAAACTTTGAACCCGATATTTATCCATAATAGGCGTTAATGACAGTTGATCTAAATGCCCAGCAAATTTATTCACATCAAGATCTGAATTAACCCCAACAAGAAAAAATCGAGTCATTTTAATCCATAAATCATAATCTTCACAAACCTGAAATGTTTCATTAAATCCAGAAAATTGATCAAAAAACTTTTTTTTAATCATCACCCCAGAAGGTGATACCATACAACGCTCTAACGATTGTTTAAAAATAAACCCTTCCTCTTTTAAATGGTATTTTTTTTTGTTTATTTGCTTATTATTTCTGATCCATTTTTCATCACATTGAATAATGTTAAAAAAAGGATTTATAAAAAAATAATCGAGTTGATGTTTAATTTTATCACCACGCCACTCGTCATCAGAATCTAAAAAAGCAATAAACCTAGATTTAGCGATCTCAACCCCTCTATTTCTAGAATAAGACACCCCCATATTCATATCATTTTTAATCACCTGAATTTGATCCTCATACAAAGCTAATACTGAGGATGTTTCATCACAAGAGGCATCATCGACAACAATAAGATCTACTGAAACCGATTGATTTAATACAGAATCAATTGCTCGTTTCAACATTCCAGCACGATTGTAAGTCGGGATAATGACACTTACAGAATCATCTAAATCAAATAATGGAGCAAACAAGCGCTCAAACGATTCTTCAATAGTCTTTACAGCATTAAAAAATTCTTCAACTGAATTAGAATCTGATACATACTTAATACAATAAAAAGGGCAAGACAAAGCTCGAGATTCTTGAGCAATCCAAAATGCTTCCATATCAACTAATTCAAACTTTTCTTTAGGATTTACTGTTTGAACAGTTGTAAGTTTATCAGCATAAACAAACGTCTCATCAGAGGTGAAAGGATAGACTGGAAAATCTAGTACAAAATCATTATCTAAACAACAAACTGATTTAGGAATAACATACTGACCAACAGAATGCATAGTGCTTCCAGCAGAACCAAAATTCACAACCATTTGAGGAGATAAATAAGTAGATATATAACGAAATGTTGAAGAAATTGCATCTTTTCCAACCCCTGTAATAATACAAAGTATAGATGAATCAAAGTGCGACTTTCTTTCAGCTATTAACTGCTTAATTGAATAAACTAAACCTCTAGATCTAAAACATGAAGGAACTTCTTGCTTTAATGCAACTAAAAATACACATTTGACTGAATTCATATAAATAGTAAATAGATTTAACCTATTTAGCGTTTATACACTAAAAGAACTTCCACAAGAACAGGATTTTTTGATATTTGGGTTTACAAGTTGAAAACCTGACGCCAACAACGATTCGTGATAGTCCACTTTAGATCCAATGACAAATAAATAGCTAAGTTTATCAATAATCACTATAGCTCCATTATGCGTAAAAATTTTATCTCCATTTTCTTTAGCAGATTCAACATCTCCCAAATCCATTGTATAAGAATTGCCAGAACAGCCATCTTTTACAACGGTAACTTTCAAGCCAAATAGGGCAGTGTCTTTTTTTTCTGATTGAACAAAAAACAAGATTTTTTCAGCCGCTTTATCTGAAATACTAACGCCTGAAGATGAAGCCTGCATCTCTTTTTGTTCTTCACTCGAAGGCACAAAAACTTTTTGAACATTACCACAATCAGACATTTAACACCTCTATTTTAAAAATACCCATTATAAACTCAAATCAAACCTATGCAATACTAACTTCATCACACAAATAAACATCTTGAATAGTTTTTAATAATTCAACACCTTCTTCCATAGGGCGTTGAAAAGCTTTTCTTCCAGATATCAAGCCCATTCCACCTGCACGCTTATTAATGACAGCTGTAATTACTGCTTCTTGAAAATCGTTAGCTCCAGATGCGCCACCAGAGTTAATGAGTCCCATGCGACCCATATAGTTGTTTGCTACTTGATATCGTGTTAAATCAATGGGATGATCCGTTGTTAATTCAGAATATACTTTTTCATGTGTTTTGCTGAAATTAACAGCATTAAATCCACCATTATTTGTAGGAAGTTTTTGCTTAATGATATCGGCTTTTATAGTTGCTCCAAGATGATTTGCCTGACCAGTTAAATCAGCAGCTGTATGATAGTCTGTTCCATCTACTTTAAATGCAGAATTTCGAGTATAACACCACAAAATTGTAGCCATACCCAATTCATGAGCTTGTTCAAATGCTCTTGCAACTTCCTGAATCTGCCTATCCGAGTTTTCAGCACCAAAATAAATGGTAGCTCCAACTGCAACGGCACCCATTTCGTACGCTTGCTTGACTGAAGCAAACATAATTTGATCATAAGAGCTTGGATAACTCAAAAATTCATTATGATTAAGTTTTACAATAAATGGGATTTTATGAGCATATTTACGTGATACAGCAGCCAAAACACCAAGTGTTGAAGCAACAGCATTACAGCCACCCTCAAGAGCAAGTTTAACGATATTTTCAGGATCAAAATATATTGAATTAGGGGCAAAGCTAGCAGCAGCAGAATGCTCAATACCCTGATCGACAGGAAGAATAGATAAATAGCCAGTTCCACCTAATCGTCCATTTGTAAATAAAGTATTCAAACTTTGAATGACACGATTACTTCTATCAGAAACAGAAAAAATGCGATCTACAAAATCTGGGCTAGGTAAATGAAGATCATATTTTGATATTGTTTTAGATTCATGAGCCAATAAAAATTCACTTTGATCTCCCAATATTGTTTGAATATCGCTAAATGTTGATGATGATTGAAATGTTTTGCTAGTCACAATAAATCTCCTTCGAATTTAATCTTTAATTAGATAAATTATACCTAAAACCAGCTCAGTTGACAAAAGAGCAAATTTTTCAAATAAAATATAAATAAATGCATCAAAGTGACTAACAAGATTCATATTAAATTTATCAGATTTAATGTATAATAGCTTCAATTTAAAAAAAGAGGTTAAACAATGATTAAATCATCAAATCCAGCATTAAACCTAAATGTATTTAGAAATGAAGCCCAAGTGAATAAAGCAGAAGCAATGACTGTTCAAGGAACAGTAAACAAAACAGCTATTTTGTTATGTTTATTACTATTCACCGCAACATTGACGTGGTCCAGATTTTACAACGGAATTAATATTTCCAGTTTAATGATTGTAGGCGTCATAACATCTCTGATTGCGGCTCTAATTACAGTATTTAACAAAAAAATTGCACACATATCG
>JAYOLY010000042.1:7228-12806 GCA_038120575.1 Rickettsiales bacterium | reverse complement strand
ATTTATTTCTTACTCATAATAAAAAAAAGAACATTATATTGCAAATAAAGGAACTAACTTAAACAAAAAATTAAAAGAGGCATGGAATAATCATTGGGGTCGATTGTTGATAATCTTGATATGCTTTACCACAACGTGCAGCAGTAGATTTTTCAGTAATTGGACCAGACATAAATGTCATCAAACAATATAAAAACAGAGGACCTAAACATGCAATAAAACCAAATTTAACCGTTACACTCAACAGCGCAATGCCAATCCAGACAAGTATTTCAAAAAAATAATTTGGATGCCGTGAGTATTTCCACAATCCCTGTTGGCAAAATGCTGTCTTTTTGGAATTATGTTTTTTAAATTGTTGCAACTGATAATCTGCAATACTTTCGCCTGTAATGCCAACCAAAAATACAATTCCTGCAACAACACTTATCCAAATAGAAAAAGAATGAGACAAAAATACAAAAACAAAACTTATTGACAACACAATCTGACATAATCCTTGAAATTGACACGATAACCACATCATCCATAATGCATTCTGACCCCACTTATCGTACATAGACATGTACCGTTTATCACGATGCCCAACCAAAATTCTCGTACGTAATAAATAAACAGCTAAGCGCAACATCCAAACTGTTAAAAAAGTCATTAATAACAAAGAAGAAATCGTCCATGAGGACATTGAAAAAAACGAGTCTGTTTGAAAATAAAATGCATAAAGACAAGCAATCAACCATAAGCCAATAGACCACGCTACATCAACAATGCCAGGGTTTTTAAATAAGACAATACAAATCCAAACAATCGATTGAAATAAACTGACAAGACAAATGACACTAAACAAAATCAAAAATATAAGTGAAACTGTCATTAATTTTTTACAAACACCATTTGATGATTATGAATTAATTTTGATCTAAACCCAACTTCACAATATAAAAAATAATAGATCCATTTATTTATAAACTCTTGATCAAATCCCATCGATTGAATCTCTTTAATTTTATCTTCAAACCTCATTCTCCACGCTTTAAGTGTTTCTGCATAATCAATTCCAATATTATTACAAACATCTAACGACATCGATGTCGTTGACGAAATAATATCATTAATAATGCCTAGACTAGGCAAATGTCCTCCAGGAAAAATATATTTTCTAATCCAATCTGACGATGATCGATAGGTGTCATACAACTCATCCGGGATAGTAATGCCTTGTATAAACAACTTACCTTGGGGACGCAATAAATCATCAATTTTTTTAAAATAAACAGGTAAAAATTTATGACCAACAGCTTCTATCATTTCAATTGATACAATTCGATCAAACATGCCTTCTTGAAGTCGATAATCTTGCAACAACACCTCAACTTGATCCGACAACTGCTCACGTTGAATAGCTTGCTTAACATACTCAAATTGCTTTTGAGAAACAGTTATGGTTGTAACCTTACATCCTACTCGTTTAGCCATTTCTATAGCAAGTGTTCCCCAACCCGATCCAATTTCAAGAACATGATGTTCAGGTTGTACCCCAAGTCTAGAAATTATTTCTTGGATTTTATCTTCCTGAGCTTGCTCTAGGCTATTCTCTGACGATGAGTATATAGCACTCGAATACAACATGGAATGATCTAGAAACGTACTAAAAAAATCATTTCCCAAATCATAATGTTGTTGAATATTTTTTTTACTTCCTGAAACCGTATTAGGCAACAATTTGTGTTGTAGATAAAAAAATGGTTTTATCACATTACTCAAGAGTCCTTTTCGTTCATACAACAACTGTCTACTTTCAATAAAAAACATCATTAAAGACACAACATCGTTTGAACTCCAAAAACCTAACATATATGATTCACCAAAACCCATTGAACCACGTGTAACAATAAAATTTAAAAATCGAAAATCTTTAATCTGTAAATGAACTTGTTTTTCATGATTTAAATTTCCAAATTTTAATATTTGTTTATTTGGGAACTCCAATGTTACACAACCCGTAGTTAACTTATCACCTCGCTTTGATAACGCCTTTAAATAAAGACGTTGGATCATAGTTGGTTTTCGTTTTGAAAATGTATCAGCTGAAACAGACATAGGCTTATGATACCATAAAAGTTTTTTCTGAAAAAATAACCGTATAGCTTCAAAAACAATTCGAGGAAAGGTTAATAAAATAGACAAAGGAAATTGAAAAAATGTTTTAAACAACATAAATTGATTTAATTCTCGTTTTTTTCCATTTAAAATAGCATATAATTGTCGAGCGTCTTCTTTAAAATAATCAATTTCAAAACTAACCTGATCTGTAAGTTTCGATAAAGAAAAATCGTAATACCCATCCACAGTAAAAAACGGAGACACATGAAACGTTTTTTCTGTATTAAATCGATAAATATCTTGATGTTGATCATGACATGACAACAAATACGTATGAGATTGATTAAATGTATTGTTCACTTCAGCAATCACATAAACCAACTCATTTTGTTGTCCATAACAATAAAAAAAACTTACTGGATTAAACCCCTTTCCTAAAAATTTTGGTGTCGTAATCAATTGAACATCAACAATCGGAATTGTCGCATCTTTAGACTGTAAAAAATGCTTTACCCTTTCAAATAATGTTCCATCATAACCATGAAGATATTCTTTTTCATGAAAAGAAAATAAATTAAATCTATTGATACTAAAGCCAAGAATAGTGTTACTAAGTATAGATAACTCAGACAACCTTAAAGAAAAAAAATAAACTGGATATTTGAACTCATGAACAACAGGCAAAAAACGTTTATGATAGACAAACCCTGTGTAAATACAACTTGCTACCATTCTATCCCTAATGATTGGGCAACAGCAACGCCAGCAGAAACGGCATCTTCGTGAAATCCATTTTTAAAATAACTTCCACAAAAATAAGTTTGTTTGACACCATTCAACGATGGTAACTGTTGTTGTGTATCTAACGCCTTCTTCGAAAAAATAGGATGCGTATAATTAAACTCTTTTATAATACGATCTTCCTGAATAGGATGCTGGGTATTTAACGTAACTAAAAAAGGAGTTTTAGAAGGCAATCGTTGCAATCGATTCATCCAATATGTCAAACTGACAGGGACGTTTAAATCGTTATTTTCTTTAACATAATTCCAAGCAGCCCATGACTGTTTTTTAGATGACAACACAGACTCATCTGTATGAAAATATGTCTTATTATTTGAATACGACCAAGCCCCTAATAGTTTTTTTTCATCCGCTGACGGATCTTGCAATAGCGCCAACGCTTCATCAGCATGTGTCGCAATAACGACATAATCAAACATATAATCTACCCCATCAGAAAGTTTAACAACTACATGCGAGCCTGTTCGGGTAATCGCCTTAATACCACAGTTATATTTTGGCTTATGTTTTAACGATGAAATTATTTTACTGACATAGCTACGAGATCCACCAGAAACTGTATACCATTGAGGTCGTCCCGACAGTTGAAGCAATCCATGATTATTCCAAAAATTTAAAAAAGTCTGAGCTGGAAACTCTAAAATATCATTAAATGATGACGACCAAATAGCGGCTCCCATCGGTACAATGTAGTCGTTAATCAATCGAGCTGGGTAAGAATATTGTGAAAGATACTCTCTTAAAGTTAATGTAGACTCTATGCCTTTAGTAACATCTGCAATTGCTTGTTTGTTAAATGCTAAAATAGCATATAAAAAATAATAAAATCTGACATCAAAAATATTTCGTTTCAATGCAAACATGCCAAATGGAATATCTGAGCTATATAACTGATAGGGATCTTTAGAAAAATAAGAAAACGACATATCAGATTCTTGATACGATACATGTAAATCTTTAATTAATTTAGTAAAATTTGGATAATTTTTATTATTAAAAACAATAAATCCTGTATCAACATCATGCTCAACACCTTCATGATCTGTCACAGTAACAGTGTTAGCATGTCCTCCAAAATAAGACTGCTTTTCAAACAATTCAACGTGATACTTGTCTTGCAATAAATAAGCAGCAGTTAATCCGGCTGCACCAGAACCAATAACAGCTATTTTTTTACCAAAATCATGTTTAGAACTCATATAACCAACTTTAAATAATGAATATGCCAGTAGTATAACAAAGTTTAAGCAGAAAATTAATTACATTAAACTTCAAAAAAATAGTACACTATTAAAAAAAACAACATCTCAAATAAATATGACATATTATATAAACCTTTTAATCATTTTATTCATATTGCCACTAACAACTGTTGCAACACTGAATACCATAGAAAAAAAAATTATGTCAGAAATAGACAGATCGTTGCCTGAAGCTATTGAATTTTTAGAAAACACACTTCGCATCAATTCAGAAACATCCAACAAAAAAGGGATAAAAACATGTGGGCTATTATATGAAAAAAAATTAAGTGCATTAGGTTTTAAAACCATCTGGCATCCCTTGCCCGTTGAATCCAACCGAGCAGACCATTTATTTGCATATAAAACTGGAAATGAAGGAAAAAAAATTCTATTAATTGGTCATATCGATACTGTGTTTGAACCCTCCAAAAATAAGATTCCTATTATTTACAAAGACAAAAAATTATATGGACCTGGAAGTGCTGATATGAAAGGAGGAAATATGGTGATTATTTATGCCCTCACAGCATTACATAATTTGGGTTTATTAAACAATAAAACAATCACCGTTGCTCTTCATAGTGATGAAGAATCAGCAGGAAGACCTTTATCTGAAAGTAGGAAACATATAGTTTCAGCCGCAAAAAAAAGTGACATTGCACTGGGTTTCGAAGGAGGAACCATTCATTCTGCTGTTACCGCGCGACGAGGAACGAGTCAGTGGGAATTAATAGTTAACGCTAAAGAAGCACACTCCTCGATTATATTTAAACCAAACATTGGCCACGGATCGATTTTTGAAACCGCTCAACTTTTAAATAAATTTGAGGAGAGTTTAAAACATGAAGCCTATTTAACCATTAACCCCGGAATCATTGTAGGAGGTAGCAACCTAAACCGTCATGACAAATACCATGCAACAGTATCTGGAAAAGATAATATTATAGCAAAGCAAACCATAGTGCGCGGTGATTTACGATTTATTAGTGAAGATCAAAAATATCAAGCTCAAAAAAAAATGAAAGACATTATTTCAAACACATCTCCTAATAAATCTGCAAAATTATTCTTTCTTGACGGATATCCATCCATGTATCCGACCAAAGGAAATAAACTATTACTTAAAAAGCTTAGTTCTATCAACGAATCGCTAGGCTACGGAAAAATGAAAGAATTTAATCCAGGATCCAGAGGCGCTGCAGATATTTCATTTGTTGCAAGTTATGTTGATAGCCTTGATGGACTTGGCGTAGATGGAGGCGGGGCACATACAAAATATGAATATGTCAATTTAAACACACTTGATCTAATCATCAAACGAGCAGCAATTCTTATCTATCGATTAATCAATGAAAACTAATTTACTTGTAAGTTAAAAAAAATACTTTTATGATTAAAGTCATGACAGAACTCAATGAATTTTGGCC
>JAYOLY010000042.1:0-7218 GCA_038120575.1 Rickettsiales bacterium | reverse complement strand
GGCCAAGACTTTTTATGGGACTTGGTGCCATTTTTTCAGGAATAATATTACTAGTTTGCATCCAACAATATAAGAAAAAATTTATAGATTCAAAATTGATAGAAATTGACGAAAAATCTTAACGACTAAAAATAAAAATATTGAACAACTTCAAGATTCAAAAACGTTTTATGTTCAACTGATAATGTTTCTTTATAGTCTTTATCAATAACAATCCCAAGATATGTAAAGGCAAAAAAAAGTGTTTCAGCATGATCTGTATTTAAAAAAGAATTTAATTCATCAACATCACACTGCGGAACATAATCAGGATGGTTTAATTCAATTAAAGGTGTATCACCAGATCGTATATGGTACACAACATGACCTTCGCTTCCCTTTTCAAACGTGACATGATAATCAATCTCATTAATTTTTATCACAAAAGGAACAGCTCTAAAAAAAGCCCCTTCTTCAGAAACAATCTGATTATCTTTAAATACTAATTTGTATTGTAAGTCTGACATAAACTAAAGTTTACGAATGTATTGAAAAAAAGTAAACAATTAAGATGAAATCACCATTTTACCACTTCGAACAAGCTCTAAAATGCCAAATGGTTCAAACATAGCCAAACATTTATTTAAATGATCGGTATGCCCAACAACTTGAAAAATAACAACATCTTCACTTAAATCAATCGTTTCAGCATCAAAATGTTGAATAAGTTGCAAAATCTCAACGCGTTTCTTAGCTAAAACCTTAACTTTAACCATTGCAAACTCGCGTTCAAACGAATTTGTATCGTTAAATTCATGTGCTGATACAACATCAATGAGTTTACTACATTGTTTGATGATTTGATCTAATGTTTCTTTATCTCCTTGAGCTGTAATGGACATTCGAGAAAATCGCCCATCAAATGCAGGAGACACAACAAGCGCCTCAATATTAAATCCTCGTCGCGAAAACACCAAACAAATACGTAATAACACACCGGGTTTATTCGCAACTAACAACGCAATAGTATGGCTATCATCACGTTGAAATCGAGTAGAAATAGATCGCTCATCTGTCATGTTTACGTACTTCCTTTTGGTTTTGCCATTTTGTGTTTTGGACGCTCAATAATCATATCTTTAGCTGCTGCACCTGCTGGTACCATTGGAAAAACATTATCTTGTTTAACAACTTCAGCATGCACAACACAAGGACCCTCGTTATAGTCCAAAGCTCGTTGCAACATCGGTTTAACGTCAACAGGTCGTTTAATTCGAAATGCCTTAGCACCATATGCTTCGGCAACTTTAGAAAAATCCGGATTTCCTATCATATCTACACCGGAAAGACGATCGTCAAAAAATAACTCTTGCCACTGTCTAACCATTCCTAAATATTTATTATCAATAATAATAATTTTTATAGGCAATTTATGAATAACAGCCGTAGACAATTCAAACAATGTCATTTGAAATCCACCATCTCCCACAATAGCAACAACACAATCGTTTGGCTTTCCAAATTGAGCACCAATAGCTGCTGGAAAACCAAATCCCATCGTACCCGCTCCACCTGACGTAATCCAATGATCTGGCTTATCAAAATTGTAAAACTGGGCTGCCCACATTTGATGTTGTCCCACATCTGTTGTGACAATAGCGTTTCCATTGGTCAACTTAAACAATTCATCAATTACATGCTGAGCTTTAAGCCCTCCATGAATTTTATACTTCAACGGATACTTTTTTTTATTTTTATCAATTTCTTTTAACCATTCTTTCGTATCTAAGGGCTCTACAAAGTCTATCAACGCTTCACAAATAGCCTTTGCATCACCAACACAAGATGCATCAGGAGAAACAATTTTGTTCATTTCAGCAACATCAACATCAATATGCAATTTTTTAGCACCAGGACAAAATTTTTCTATATTTGCTGGCGTAATACGATCATCCCAACGAGATCCAATTGAAAAAATCAAGTCACATTCTGCCACAGCCTTATTAGCATATGCTGTTCCATGCATACCTAAAAATCCAACAGACAATCGATGAGATTCTGGAAACCCACCCATTCCAAGCAATGTTGACGTAACAGGCGCCTGAAGTTTTTCAGCTAATTTTTTAACAATTTGGCTAGCCTTAGAAATGACAACACCATGACCAATTAACAATAATGGTTTTTTAGACCCTTTCAATTCTGCTGCCAACGCCTTAACGTCATTCACATTAACGTCTGGATAAGGTTTAAATCCTGGTAAATCAAGGCTAATATCTGTTAATGATGCCTCACAAGGTGAACTACTAACATCTTTCGGCAAATCAATTAACACAGGTCCTGGTCGGCCTTGAGTTGCAATATGAAACGACTCTTGCATAACTCGCGGAATATCGTTGGGATCTTTAACGAGATAACTATGTTTTACAACAGGTGCCGTAATGCCAAACACATCGGCTTCTTGAAACGCATCTTTTCCTAGTGACGCACGAATTGTTTGTCCTGTTAATACAATCATTGGAACTGAATCCATTTGAGCCGTCAACAAGCCTGTTACTGTATTTGTAGCCCCAGGTCCACTTGTCACCAATACCACACCCACTTTTCCAGTTGCACGGGCATAACCATCAGCCATGTGAGTGGCACCTTGTTCGTGTCTCACTAAAATTAGTTTTAATTTCTTAGAATCATAAATAGCATCAAAAATTGGAATGGCAGCACCACCGGGATAGCCAAAAACATACTCAACACCATGATTTTCTAACGATTTAATTAAAGCTTCTGCGCCATTTAATACTTTTTTAGTCATTTTTTACACACTTTTTTTTATAAAAACCTATTTTTACAAAAAAATAGCATGTTTTTCAAAAAAAACAAACAATAAAAAAAATCAAATCAAGGCAAATCAACCTTTTCTTTTAAAAAAATAAAAAAAATTTTTAAACAATCAATAATATCTATTATCAATATAATTAAATTAATTTATTTTTTTAAGCTCTCACAAAATGATCAGAAGAAGAAGAAGAAGAACAACAATCACTCCAAAAACTCATAAATTCAAGTACATTTCGATGAGTCTGAGACTGTGTTGGGCTTGGATTTGAACTTTCAGTTTTTTCCAATAAAGAACTGTTTAAACTATCAGCTCTTGATATATGCATTAGCGGTAAAGGTTGTTGACCAATAACATTAGAATTCTTTAAATCTAATTTTCCCATTAAAAAACATTCAGCCAAATAATCTGGATCAAGCAATAACATTTCTCCTGTTTTTGACTGAAATAAAACCTTTCCATGTAAGTTTTGTTTTTTATTTAATATGGTATATAACTCGTCTAGTGAACAGTTAAACTTTTTTTTAGGGTCTAAATATTTCAAAAAACCTTCTTTTTCTTTTGAAGTTAGATTTCTAAAAATAAACTTTAAATCTTTTTTTAATTTTATTTTTTTTATTGTCTGATCCATTGATTTATCATTAAGATAAGTAATAATACCTCTCGCAATATCTCTTTTTGCGCCTAATCTTTGTCCTAATTTAATAAGAAGATTGTTTATCACACTTGTTGAATCATCTAACTCTAAAATAATGTTAACAACCCTTTCAATTTTTTTATTAAATTGAGCCCATTGTATTTCTCTAACTCTATAATCATTAAGTTTTAAATATCCTTTTATCAAAGTTAATCCATTCATTTTAATTACCTCCGGGATAGTATATAAATACCCCAATATTATGTGTGACACGTATGAATCACCATATACTTATCGTGTTTTTTATAAAAAAATTTCATATTTTTTTATAAAATTATTTTGTTAATAAATAAATATAAGAATTAAGATTCTGTTTTAACACATTTAAATGAGAAGGATCCTCTGGATTAAATTGTTTTAATTGACGTTTTAACTCATCTCCAAAAAATGAAATTAGAACGTCCATATAATCTTCATCCAGATTTGAACATTTAATTAAAGATGTTGAAAATAAATACGCGGAATCTTTGTTAACATTACGTTCTATCCAAACATCAATTTGATTGCTTTGATCCAAAGAATAACAACTAAAACATGTATAAAATATTGGTAGTTTTCGACTTATATCTTCTTTAAAACGAGTAAAAAAAATATCAATATGACCCTCTCTACGATCAACTTTAAAAAAATGATATTGTTGATTTAAAACACTTCTGTCTACCCTATTAATTCGAACAAAAATAACACCAAAATTCGGATTTATTTCAATGTTTAACTTAATTGACTTATCTACACAATTACAAAAAAAAGTATTACTCCGTTTAAATTGAAAAAACTGTTTAGCTGGATTATAGCGAAACTGCTCTACAACTCCAATAATGGCAGCCTGTAATAAAGTCAATTGCTCGTCTTGTGTTGAAATAACATTCAAAGATGACTGTTCAAGTTCACATTTTTGTTCAAGTGATTCATACATTGGGCGAAGTCCACATTTTTCACGAACCAAAAAACTAACTAACTCAATCAATCGCTTATAATCTGTATCTAAATTTAAAACAGTATCTGAAAGCTTAAAACAATACGATGAGTTTTTCTTAACAGAATCTAATAAACAATTAAAATCTTCAATAACATTTCGAACAATTTTTTTTAATCTTGAATCTAGCCTACCACCGGAAAATTCAACCTGAAACTTAGAACCTTGCTTTAAAAGTACAACGAAAGAATCTCCCAACTGTCAATTTTTCCAACATAGAAGAATTACTTAGGGTTTTTGCCAATGATAAATCACTGGCCGTTGGTTGGATTGACTTGGAAAGATCAACTTCTTGAATCGGTGATAAACTAGGAACAAATTTACCTATACTACGCATAAAACATACTGGTTCATTTCTTTAATTTCAACAATATCGTAATAGCAACTTTAAAGCAACTTTGTCAGATAAAAAAAATATAAATAAATACCAAACAAAATACAAAATATATTAATAATAAAAAACTTAAAAATAATACAAAAAATAAAATTTTTAGAGTATGCTAAATACCATGAACGAACTTACAGAAAAAAATCCAATTATCATCACAAAAAAAGGAACACATATAGAGTTTACACTCAAAAATGACATAGAAACGGCATGGATGAATCAAATTGAACTTGCAACTTTCTTTAACATCTCTAAAAAAGAGTTAATCCAAGCACTTGCAACCCTATTCAAAAAATCGCATATCGACAAAAACAACCATACCCGCCGAATCCATTACATAGACTATTCAAATAACAAAGAAGAAGCCAAACACGAAACACAATATTCATTACTTATAATTATTGAATTAGGGTTTCATCTCAATTCTGATATAGCCATTGCATTTCAACAATGGGCAACAAAACTTGTTCATCGTCACCTTACATGGGGTACAACATTTAATCTTGATCGTGTAAAAACATCAGAAAAAAGAATAACACACAGCAAAAAAAACACTCAAAAACTAGACTCTCATTCTAGTAACAATAGTGTGTAATCGATTAACAAGATCCAATAAGTCATCTTGAGTTGTCATTAATCCAAAACTAAATCGTAATGTTGATTGATTTAAGTCATCAGCCACCCCCATCGCTCTTAAAACATGAGAAGGTTCAATTGCGCCAACAGAACAAGCAGATCCAGTAGACACATCTATGCCTTCCAAATCACAATTCATAGCAAGATGATGTCCAGAAACTCCTTCAAACGACACACTGACTGTATTACTTAACCCATCTTCGCAGTGATGAAATTTAAGATGATCAATTTTTTTTGACAACGTATCAACAAAATAGTGTTTAAGTGCATCAGTATGTTCTTGATATGCATCAATGTCTAAAACTGACAACGCAGCTTTAAAGGCATAAATACCAGGAATATTTTCTGTACTTGCTCGCATATGACGCTCATGATGAGCCCCATCAATTAAAGGCTTTAAATAATGATCATCTTTCACAAACAACACCCCAACACCTTTAGGCGAGTAGACTTTATGCGCAGAAATCGATAAAAAATCAATATCAAGCTCTGAAATATTGATAGCAATTTTTCCAAATGCCTGAACCGCATCGGTATGAAACAAAGCGCCCTTATCATGTGCAATCTGACAAAGCCAAGATATATCTTGAATCACACCCATTTCATTATTTGCCATCATGATTGAAACCAACCTTGTATCCTCTCGAAACAACGATTGATAAACCGGCTTATCAATCTTTCCATCAGAACAAACAGGAACTAAATCATAATCAATCCCAAACTGTTTTAATACCGAAACTGTATTTAATACACTTGAGTGTTCGATAGCCGAAACGAGCACATGAACAGACTTTTTCAACACAACTTTATCAAAAATTAAACTTTTTAACACATGATTATTCGATTCTGTTCCAGAACTTGTAAAAATCAGTTGATCCGATTGACACGATAAAATTGATGCCAAAACATCGCGAGTAGATTCAAGAATTTCTTTAGCTTCTCGCCCACGTTGATATAAACTCGACGCATTTCCAAAAAAATCTAGCCCTTCTTTATATTTTTTTTTAACGAAATCTAAAACAGGTGTCGTAGCATTATAGTCACAATAAAGCCGCTTGATCATCACATATCACTTTTTTTATAATTTTTTTAAATCTAGTTTATCAAACAAATCAATAAATAGTGAATAAAGCTTTAATCTAAGATGAATATGAAGTTTATCAACTTGAAATAAATTTTTTGATATGTCTTTAAAAATATCATCATTCATAAGTAATTCTTTCAAATATGACACTGTCTTTGTTCGAGTAATTTCTCTAATAATTGGCATATCTGCTTGAAAATATAAATCTAAATAAATTTTTATTTTTTCAATTAAAAAAACAATATCAGACGATGAATTTTGAAACATAGAAATAACATTTAATGTTTTACCACTTGATGTTTTTGCTTCTAATTCTTCCGGGAAAAACTGTTGAATATGCAAAAAAAACAAATTAATTTGATCTGTGGGCAAACTTGAAATTAAAATAAACAATAAATCTCTATTAACTTCAGAATTAAACAATAGCAAAATCTCTTGCTTACTTTTGGACAACAATAGAATCCGCTTCTGAATAGCTCCCAATATTTCCTTATAATTTTTTAAAAACTGCTGCATTCCAAACAATACAGACGGATGACACTCTGAAGAAAACTGCGATTTAGATGACAATCTGTTTCTAAAATACGAAAAAAACCGAATAAACTCGTCATCTATTTCGCCAAAAATA
>JAYOLY010000041.1:10841-12825 GCA_038120575.1 Rickettsiales bacterium | reverse complement strand
ACATACTAGGCTTAGATGTTGTTGGAATAGACTTTGATTTAGAATTTAGTAACAATAATTTTTTTGGTTCTGAGGATTCAACATCAGAACTTAAAGGAATTAATTTGTCTGATTTTGATTTTGTTGGAAATGAAAACAGCACATTGTATGGTTTGTATGCAGACTCTGAACCAACTGTTAATTATGTATTTTTGGGAGGACCTGTTGGAATTCAAACAACTAAGCCTAGTTTAAGTAATGCATTGGACATTAATGGAGATTTAAAAGCTAAAAATATCACTTTTATAGATCGAATTTCCCAAACTACTCAAAATTTCCAAACATACTTTGAAGAAAATCCTGATAAAAATTCTGATTCTTATCGTTTTAATTTTTTAAATCATTCTACGTTGAATAGTTTTGAAACATTAACTGTTTCAAATTTTAATGTGACTACTCTTAATACGAATGTTGATTTCGTTGTTGATTCATTAACAAGAATAATAGTTAAACATACATTTGATAAAGATGTTGTGGAGAGTAATCCTTCAGTTGATAAAGGTACTTGTACAGGAGGAGACCCTTATCAATATTATCAGTGTAATTATTATCAATGGATCGTAGATAATGTTGAAGAGATACTTAATGTTGGTGTTTTTGAAAATGGTGATAATTTTCCTCCGCATATTGAGTTTGTTCTAGAAACAATCAAGTCAGTCAAGCAACGTAATTTAAAAAATGCTGAAGATGATACTTACAATCTTCCCTCTTATGATGATCAGCAATGGCCGACCCCAGTTTATGAAAACTTACTTTTACAGCAACAAAATATTTTTGATGCTGATGGTTCTACTGCTATTTCAATTAATGAACTATTTACTACTTTAGTTAGTGATTTTTATTTTGAAGAAACTCGTTATAAAGAGCTAACAGTACAATCAAATTTAACTGTTTCATCTTTGATGACATTTTCTAAAGATGATGTTTCTGAAATTGACATTTCTTCTATCACTAAAGCAGCTGATTTTATTGTTAATAAATCATTGTTTGTTAATGAAGAGTTAAATTTTGATGAAACGAGTCAGTTGAGTTTGGCAGGAGAGTTATATGTTGGAGATAAACTTTATTTATCGTCAACTAATGGAGATACCTTAAAAGGGAATTTTTCAATTGTAATGGATAATTTTTCACTAACACCTGATTATATGTATTTAGGGTCTCCACAAACAGTGTATCCTATGTCCTTGGATATTGCTCCTTCAACCAATATAGGTTCTTTTGGATTTGAAGAATTAGTTCGATTTGTTCCAACTAATAATACAACTTGGAACCCTATTAAGTTGTCGTTTCAAACGGTGGGTAATATTTCTACAGAGAATCGATCCGTTGGTATTATTTTTTCAGCTAATGATGATCATTTGTTTAATCTGATGGCTCAGACGACTTCTGATAATATTGAACAAGATGTTTTTTCCTCTGAAATATCTGTTGTAAACTCTACAATCAGTACAAGAAGTTTTGTAATTAAAGATGATGGTCGAGTAGGTGTTGGAACAGAAAGTCCAAATAGTGAATTTCATGTTAGTGGAAATGTCTATATTGATTTATTTTCAAAAAATCAAATAGATATTTATGACAATAAGCTTATTTTTGAAAATGATGTCACTGTTGATAAAAATTCATTTGATAGAAATGTTACATTTAATAAGGCGGTTGGATTTAATACTATATTTACAATCCCAACGTCTACAGATTCAATAATAAATAGTCTTAAAGCTGAGAGTGGTAGTAATGATAAACTTTTTATTGCGGTTAGTTCAAATATAGAAACTGGAGAATTACTTTTTATTCGAGATAATAATGTCATCTATGTTGATAAGGTGTTTCAAACTGGAAATGCTTCTTATATTCCATTTTATAACAACAGTGGATTGGCTTCATCATTAATTCAATTTAAATCAGGGCAAGCAACGAGTAATTTAATTATAGCGAGTACAAATCGAAT
>JAYOLY010000041.1:5528-10741 GCA_038120575.1 Rickettsiales bacterium | reverse complement strand
AGAGATATCCACAACAATAGATCAAAATAAGCAGAATCAAATTAAAAATTGGTTAACAACTCATCAGCCAACTCTTCAGCGATTGTATTCAGACAATGTTGATGGGTTTGACGATTTGTATAATGGAGACAATGCAAAAGAATGGGCTGAAATAGATATAGCTATACTAGTAGCATTATACGATATTGTTACATCAAATGTTCATACAGAATTTATAGTGGAAGGAGATGCTCGAATTGGTGGGTTCATGAGAGTGTCAGATAATGTTGTTGTTAATGAGTTATTGACTGTAAGTTCTAATTTTAATCTTGTATCAACAGTTAATTTTTATTCAGATGTCACTATTAATAATGGACTATTTATTGGGGATGTTATTTCATTGCCGACATTAAATGTTAGTCAACTTACTGATTTTAATAGTAGTACAGATTTTGGTTTGTATGTAAGTTCTAACAATGAATTGTTTGTGAGAATTAATAATCAAAACTTAAAATTTGGTTCTCAATTAGGGCAACCATCAGATGTTTATAATATTGTTTATTTTGGAGATCAATCTGGGACAACAGGGTCTCCATCATCAAGTAATGACTTCAAATTTAAATCAGGGCAAGCAACGAGTAATTTAATTATAGCGAGTACAAATCGAATATTGACGCTTGAAGGAGTTGTTACATCAAACGATTCCATAAGTGGAGATGAGTATATAGCAAAATTAATTGATGTGAATGTTGAATCAACGCGACCGCAAAATTCTGGTAGCGATGTTACGTTTAATGCATTGGTAGGATTAACGGTTTCTTTTAATAGATCAGTAGATGGAGCCCTAAATATAGCGCCAACAGTGAATGGCTTAGTTGTGGATTTGAGTGATTTAATCACAGAGATTAATCATTCTTTAATAACCAATGGAGATGTTGTGTCCGAGAAAGGATCTAAGTATGCCGCATTGTTTAGAGGAGGAAGTGTAGGAGTATTTGCAACATCAAATGCACAGATAGCATCATTGCAAGGCATTGATGACAGTGTCATTCCTGCGATGTTATATGTGTCTTCAAATCAGGACAATGCAGTGGGAATAAAAATTGAGTCAGATGTAAGTGATGATGATAATGCTAATGGAAAGGTTATCTTTGAAGTTTCAAGTAAAAATATAGGAATTAATAGAGAAGCAAGTAATAATGTGTTAATAAGTGTGAAACAAGGCCAAGTAGGAGATTCATTATTTAATGTTTCATTTGTAAAATCAGATGTTGAACATTATTTTGGAGAAAAAGTGGGGATAAATACACTTAATCCAACCTCCACATTAGATATCAATGGCAATTTAAATGCAGTTACATTAAATATTATCTCTACGTTAAATATTGAAACCTTGAATATGGATAAAAATACAAATTTTTATTTATCAGATCAAGGGTATTTAGGACTAGGAACAAGTAGTCCAAGAGCACATTTGCATACAGTGAAAGAGTTTGGAATAGCTGAAGATCAGCAAAATTACACAAGACGATCTATTGATTTTGATGTAAGCAAGTCTAGTTTTGACAAGACTTTAAAAGGAATAGAGCTTAAATTTAAGACGAATAATACTGGTGTTTTAAGTGGATCTACAAATGTGTATGCCGGATCAAGTGTAGTGGGGATGGGTATCAATTTTTCAGGTTTAACAAACGTCAGTGACCAAGTAGACATTGTGGGTGTAAGTGTCAATATGAAAGGAGGGCATAGCAACAGTTATGCTGCTATTTTAACAGGAAATGTAGGGATAGGGGTGTTAACTCCTTCAGAAGCATTAGAGGTAGCAGGTATTGTATCAGCAAATAGTTTTGAGTTTAGTAATTCAGGTGCAGCTGATTTGTTGAATACAACAATAAAAAGATTAACAGTAGATTGGTTGATTGTAACAGATAATTATATCAATGGATCTAGAACTTCATTTGGTTCTGATGCTTTATTTAAGTTTGGAGATGGAAGTATACCGTATACACCAACGTTGAATGTCACTGGCAAAGCAACAGTATCAGATCGCATTGATGTGCAACAGGGTTTTGATATGTTAGCAGATGATGGCAAGATGACATTGAATTTGGATAGATTGGATGTTCGCGGAGAAAAAAGTAAGTTCATTACAACATCAAATGTGTATGTAGGAATTAATAAATCAGATTTGGCTATTTCAGATTTTCCAATTTCAAGAGCAGAGATATCCACAACAATAGATCAAAATAAGCAGAATCAAATTAAAAATTGGTTAGATACTCATCAGTTAACTCTTCAGCGATTGTATTCAGACAATGTTGATGGGTTTGACAATTTGTATAATGGAGACAATGCAAAAGCATGGGCTGCGTTAGATAAAGGTACACTAGTAGAGTTATACAATATTGTTACGTTAGATGTTCATACAGAATTTATAGTGGAAGGAGATGCGCGAATTGATGGGTTCATGAGAGTATCAAATAATGTTGTTGTTAATGGTTCTATTGAATCACAAGGTGATAACATAAGAATTCAAGGTGATTTGATTGTTTCAAACAATATTGAGCTAGCTAGATTAAATAGTTCTATTATAGCTATTGCAACAAGTAATAAAATTATAAATGGTTTTGATTTGTATGTTTATTCTGGTTCAGATAATTCAAATCATCTCTATTTTGGAGATAAGAATATTTCAAATTTATATACCACTCCTACTGGTATAAATAATGCTATTCCTATTATTAATTCAACTGGTATGACGACTAATCGAGATTTGCTTTTTGAAAGTAGTATGGTTTTTAAATTAGGGACATCTAATGAATCTACAACAGTCAACATGATTATTTCCACAAACATAGGTAATGATTTCAATGTTGCTGAATATTATTTACAGGATATAAACGTTGATTATGCTATTTCAAATGAGGATAGTGCTTATACGCACTTAAAAGGGTTGTTTGTTCATATTACTGGAAATGAAAAAATTAGAGATTACACTTTTAGTGGTAGTACTACAGATTCGGCCACATCTAATATTTATGGACTAAGTGTAGATTTATCAACTTTAGAGACTCATGGAGTAGATATAGATACGGGACAATCAATTATAGGGTCTAAATATGCTGGACTATTTTCTGGAGGTCAATTTAGAGTTCAGTCATTTGTCACTACCAATTCAATATTAACAGATAATGTAATATCTCTTGTATATATTTCTGGTAATCGTAATACTGCTGTACCCGATGGATGGGATCCATTTTCTTTTGTAGTTGAAACCGTAGGAACTCCTCAACAGAGACCTATTGCTGTTGGATTAATTAATACTGTTTTTGGTGATGATTTGACTACAGATAATTTTCGTTGGAGTTATGTTGAATCAAGCCAACCAACATTATCTTATGTTCAAGTTTCCGGTAATAAGGATGTGGATTTTAAAGTTGATTCCGTTGCCAATATTGATTTGTATTCAAATTTTGTTGTGAAAGATGATTTTATTGGATTTGGTAGTCCATCAAGGTTAATTTCAAATTCAGAGGATGTAAATTTTTATTTTAAAAATACGTCAGCTGCAGAGTATGATTTAAAGTTTGGACAAAATGTTTATGTCAAAGATGATCAATTTTTGATTGGAACATCTAATGTTGGTAATGCGACAATGTTAATTGATAATTCATTTTCAGTTCCTCAATTTATTACAATAACATCAAATGTTAATCATCTTGTAGCTACTCAAAATAGCTTATATTTAGGTTCGAATTATGAATATAGTAATGGATTTTATGAAGATTTAACGATAGAGGGAAGTTTACTTGGGTTTAATACAACTTGTAATTCAAGCATTTTAACTCAAATACCGACAAGCAATGCTGGGTTTATGTTTGGACAACTAGATTCTGATTCAGTTCGAGAAAATGTAGTTCAGTTTCTTGCTTTGGATAATGCCAAAATAAACTTAAAAAATGCTTCAAAGTTTGATTTTCAGTTTGATAAACAGACTCTCTTATCTATTTCTGATCAAAGTGTTGCTATGAATTCTAATAATTCTAATTATATATTTTCTCTAGGATTATCCTCTAGTTTACCAGCTCTAAAGGTTAGTCATGATGGTATCGACAATACATTCATAATTGATACTAATGGAAATATTGGAATAGGTGTCAGTGATGAAGATGTTTTAACGGAAGAGCTAACTGTGCACGGTGTCATTAACGCAGATCTGCTTGAGCATACAACATCGGGTAATTATATTTCAGCTGAATTTGAATCAATGGATGTAACAGTCAATTCAAAAGAAGTTAGTGGACAAGATTTTTATGGTATTGGAGTAACTTTAAATGTGAATGAAGCTCAAGAAATTGTGATGGGGCAAACAACAATGTTAATTACTAAAGACTTGTTAGGAAGAAGTGATTTATTTGCTACAAAAATAAGTTTAGATAAATCTGAACATTTTAATGATGACTCTTTAGATTACTATTATGAAGATTTTAAATGTTCAGGATCAACCTTTGAAGATCAAGATGGTAACCCAATTGTAGATCAAGATGGTAACCAAATTTCTTGTTTTAAAATTCCTGGAAATGGGGACTTTGATTTAAAGGCTGGTGGAAATATTTATGGTGTTTTAGTTGATTTTGGGGAAAACCAAGAAAAAAATAAAAATCCACTTGATTTTGATGATTCAAGTAGTTTATTTTCTGCTATTTTTGTTAGTGCAGACGAAAATGGACAAAATGATGTGAGGGTTGGAATTGGAGTAAGTCAAAATCGTGATAACAACTATCATTATGCTTTAGATATTCGTGCACGAAACGTAGTGCCTGATGGTGGAACATTTTCTTATAAAAATGACAAAGATGGTCAATTGTTGATGTTATCTAATTATGACGCTGGTACCGCTCCAGAATCTACTAAATGGGACTTAGATTTTTATCTTAGTGGTTTAAAATCTTATAAAGCATTAAAAGGACCAGAAAATAATGTTAAAAAATCAATTCAACCTATTGATCGATATAGTTTTTTAGGCATTGTTAATCGTTCGTTTTATGGTGATTCTAAGAAAATTTATGATCTTTTAATTCAAGTTGAGGATTGGTTTGATCAAGATGGTAATTTTAAAAAATCTGTATCTGATATTAAACAAGAATGGGATCAAAAAATATGTGTTACAAGTAGTTCAAGCTCAAGTTCAGGACAATGTAGTTCAGGTATTTCAGATGATATGTATGATCTTA
>JAYOLY010000041.1:3272-5518 GCA_038120575.1 Rickettsiales bacterium | reverse complement strand
GAATAATTGTATCTCAAAATTTTATGACTACAACGGGAGATTCAAATAGTCAACCTATTCACTTTTCTCCACTAGTGTTGTCGTCAACGTTTCAGCCAGTTTTAGGTGAAAATATTGTAAAAGCGAAGGTTGCAATTAATATGCTTAAAGAATCTTTTAAGGATTCTAACAAAAGTCGAATTTATAAGGATATTTTAGCCGTAAATGGAAACGTTCGAATTGGTCAGCGAACGCCTACTGGATCTGTTGATGCTAATGAACCTGTTTCGTTATTTTTTTCAGGTGGAGATAACTTAACATTTGATCCGGATTATGATTCAGATAATTACGATCAATTTTGGATTCAGCGATTTAATTCTGATATTGGAGCTTCTGAATTGAGAGTAACTATTCAAGAAAAAAATATTGATTATTATTCTAAGTTCAATGTTGGGTATTCTAATCTGGGTATGGAGTCAGAAACAGATCGCTTTAACGATATATTTTCTGTTGCCGCTACCACCATATATGGTCGAGATCAATTTGGGTTTTCTACTAAAGAAAATGCTGTTTATGTTGGTGTGAATACTGATGAACCGATGGGATTATTTCATGTTAAATATGTGCCAAATAAGCAAGATTTTGACTCTAGATATTATTCTCCAGTTATTTCAAATGATTTTGACTACACTGATAATTTTTTTATAGACAATGGTAGACTTCATCTCTACAAAAATAAAATTAAACAGGACGATAAATTTTATCCAGATTGTAAAAAAGATGAGGGGAGTGATTCTCATCCCTATAATACGAGTGAGACTTGTCATTATTTAGAGTGGTTAACCATTAATAAAGCGTATTTAAATAGATATTATTATTCCAAGTTTGATGATTACAGAGATTATAGAGGTTCGACAGGAAAAGGTGGTTGTCGTTTGAGATCAGGAATTAGTACAAAGAGTACAGAACATGGAGCTTATGCAACTGATAATGCAACCATTGAGTTTGGAGGCGTAGATGTAACTGGTTATGATGATGATCAACTAACTAATGAGTATGCAGGAGCAAATTTTAAATTACCTGATAATGTATTTATTAACAAATATGGTTACTCTGAAGCTGGTGAAGATGTTGAATATAATGTAGAACAAAAATGTGGTTTGTTAGACTCCGTTTCATTTCCTTGGGAAGGCCTTAAAAATGATAGAAAAATTAGTATTGTACTTGGAGAATCTAGCGTTAAAGTTCAGCGTTACGCAGTCGATAGTGTTTTTTATTGGAAATCAAATCAAAATTATAATTTTGATATTTCTCAAAGATTATCACCTGATCTAGGGTTTAGGCATTACAGCAATTATGATAGAAAAGAGGATGATAATGATGAATTTTTGTGGGAAACTCCTCCTCCAACTGAACCAGTAGGTGTTCCAGGTGAATGTGAAGGGAATGAAGGACAAGACATCCAATATTGCAGAATGGAAAAGCCTTTTGCTTGTATTAGTTCCCTGTTTGAACGAAGTAAAGATGCATTTGGTTTGACTAATGTAGATACGGCTGATGATTATAAAGAACGGTGTTATGAGTTTAATACTGATTCAACAGTAAATTTTGAAAAATATTGTGAAAAGCGGTATCAGAGTAATATAGTTACAGAAACTAGTGGCGAAAGTTGTAATGAATTTGACACTCAAGTAAGTTGTTCAGATTATGACCAGAAAATTTTCTCAAAGAATCCAGATCAAGATGATCCTCAAGAAGAAGATTATTTAAATTTAAGTCAACCTGGTAAGATAGCGGGTGATCCCTTTGATCTAACTTGTGAGCTAAGAAACTCTACTTTTTGTCCTGAAAATATTGACGTTACAATTCAAAGAACAGATGGAACAGGAACACAACAAGAATTTGAAGTTCCAATTTTTAATCAGTTAGTTTATGACAAAACAGTGCCCCTTTTGAAAGGAGTCGATTTTACTAAAGGATATTTTTATAATCCGCATTGTCCAGGAGCAGGTGATGATGGGACTGGACCCACTAGTGATACTCCAGATCCACAGGGTTGCGAAATAATTGACTACGATTGTCCAATGCCTTTAGAGACAAACTATAACAATCCTTATTTTCATGGAAATGCTTCAACGAATTGTGCTGTATCCGCATCCGCTGAGTCATCTAATTATTTTTGTGAACTTAGTTCTACAACTTCGGACTATGTAAGATGTGAAGAAAGTGACTTTATTTCCTTGCAAAACGAAAGTGAAGTTCGAGAT
>JAYOLY010000041.1:0-3262 GCA_038120575.1 Rickettsiales bacterium | reverse complement strand
CATTGGATTAAAGCAGATTATGGTAACGTTTATCTTACAGAACTAGCAAGATACAGAGATATTATTAAGTTAGACTGTCGTCCTTATGATAGGTTTGATTTAGATGTTTATGATAGCGTTGAGAAAAAAGTTGGAACAGATGGAACAACTTTAACTCCAGATGGTTGGAATTTAGAAGGTCTTATAGATGCTGAGGGTAATGACATTACTCCATCCTCAGCAGTTATGGGTAATTTAAGCACCTATAATGATTTCGAAAAGTTAAAGCAAAGATTTTTAATTGCACCACCAAATGATTGGTTTGCTCAATTTAAGGATTTGGATTATCGTCCTGATGATGCTGATAGTTTTCGTGGGAATAGGTTTTTTGATGGGTGTTATTATGAAGATAATTGTTCAAGTTCATTGGATAAAGGCCAGTTTATGTACGAATTGTTTGATCAGTTAAGTGAAGATCAATTAAATTTGCGAGTTCTGCCCAAAATTGTCAATGGAAGTAATATAATTGATTCGTCTGTAAATCCTGAGTGCGAGGAATCATCATCTACGTTCACCGATGAAGCAGAAGAAACCGGAGACATTGATCAGCTTACAAATTGTCATACTATTCCATTACCTTATTTTGTAAATTCAGGAAGAGTTCTCAATTCAATTCAACAAGGAAGTGATCCTTTAGTTATTTTTCAAAATGATCATAATATGAGAAATATTGATTTATTAAGTCTTGTTTTTTCTGGTGTTGGTTTAGGTGAAAGCCCTGTTGCGGGACAAAATTTTGTTGAATTTCTTGTAGATAGCCCCATAGGACCAGAATCTCTTGGTTCTATTGAAGGAAATTCTGCTGGTGGTGTATCTTTTACATCTCCTCAGGCGGATTATGCAGAATATTTACCGAAACTTAATCTTAAAGAGACGATCAATCCAGGTGATGTGATAGGAATATTTGGAGGAAAGGTGTCTCTTAAAACAATAGGTGCTGATCGAATTATGGTTGTTTCAACTGCTCCAATTATAATTGGAAATTGGCCTGGAGATCATGCTGAAGATTTCTATTCTTTAATTGCATTTTTAGGTCAAGTTAAAGTTAAAGTCAGTGGAGCTGTTTCAAAAGGAGATTATTTAATTCCCTCAGGACTGAATGATGGATATGCTATTGGTGTTTCCTATGACGATATTAGATTTGATCAACTTCCGTTGATTATTGGTCAATCTTGGGAAGATCAACGTTTAGATTTTGGTCAAGTCAATACTTTAATTGGATATTCTTTTCAATCTACAATCATTAATAAAAAACTTTTTGAACTATCTCAAGATTTTGATGCAGTACAGTTTGACAATAATAAATTGGAAAAAGAATTAGAAAAAAAATACAAGGAACAAGAAGATTTAATTAATCAGTTAAAATTTAAACTTAGTAGTGTGGGGGATAAATAATGGTTGAAAAAACAGTGTCAACTGAAACTATTTTTGAAGGTAAACGACTTTCAGTTCGATGTGACACAGTAGAGTTGTCCAATGGACAACAATCCTATCGTGAGCTTGTAAGTCATCCTCCAGCTGTAGTTATTTTGGCTGCTGATGATAAACAACATATTTATTTAGTTAAGCAATACCGAAAAGCTATTGATGATGTTTTAATTGAATTTCCTGCTGGTTGTGTTGAAGCTAATGAAGAGTTGATAGTTGCTGCAAAAAGAGAATTTAAAGAAGAGTGTGGTTGTGAGGCAAACAAGTGGACATATCTAAATTCTTTTTTCCCAACCCCGGGTTTTTGCAACGAAGAATTTCATTTTTTTCTTGCAGAGCAATTAATTTTTGGCGAACAATCATTGGATTTTGATGAAGACCTTTCGTGTTTTTCTTGGAGCTTCTCAACATTCAAATCGGCTATTGAAACTAATAAAATTAAAGATTTAAAAACAGTACTAGGTTTCTATTTATTACAAAATTTTTTTGGAGACATACGATGACATCATTGTTTGATTATATATTAGATTTTTGTCTTTATTTAGAAACTGAGAAAGGCTTGTCAACTGCAACTATAAGGTCTTATCAAAGTGATTTAAATCATGCGAAAAGATATGTTGTTTTTTCTGATACCATTCAACAATCTATATTGTCATATTTTACCTATATTGAATCTTTAGGTCTTCGCGTTAATTCATTAAAACGTAAAATAACGTCTATCAAAATGTATATTAAATTTTTACGTGCTGAAGGTTTTTTAAATGAAGATGTTGTATGTGATTTTAAATTAAAACAAGAATCGAAAATCCCTAAAGTATTAACAAAAAATCAAATAAATAGGTTATTTGCCATGTTTGATTCGATTCAATCAAAGACAATGTTTCGTGATAAAGCTATTTTTGAGTGTTTGTATTCTTTTGGATGTCGCGTTTCTGAATTGATTTCTATAAAGTTTGACGATTTCATTAGAAACAATGGATCACTTAAAATTCTGGGAAAAGGATCTCAGGAAAGATTAATTCCAATGACTACAAGAATTAATAGTATGATAAACTCATATATTGCCAATGAAAGAAAACCTTTGAATGATGTTGCTGAAGATGTTTTATTTTTAACGTGTAAAGGTAAGAAAATGACACGGCATTGTGTCTATCAAGTTATAAAGTATTATTCCAATTTGCTTGGGTTTAATTTTGTATCTCCTCATGTTTTTCGACATTCATTTGCAACTCATTTACTTGAAGAAGGAGCTCGATTAAAAGAGGTACAATTATTTTTAGGTCATAAACATATTTCTTCAACACAAATTTATCAGCATGTTTCAACTGCGCATTTAAAAAAAATATATGGAAAGTCTCATCCAAGGGCTTTGGTGTCATGATTATATATTTACTATTAGATTTGTTCGTTTTATTTTTTTCAATCATAATTCATGAAATGAGTCATGCTTTTGCTGCATTTAAATTGGGAGATGATACATCATATAAACAAGGAAGATTATCGTTTTTATTTTATAAACATATTGATCTGTTTGGTACAATTATTTTGCCTTTTTTGTTGTTTTTTTTGAGTTTGCCTATTTTTGGTTGGGCAAAGCCAGTTCCTGTCAACGTTAATCGATTTAAATTTCCTTATCGAGATATGATGTGGGTTGCGATTGCAGGTCCATTGTCAAATTTATTTTTGGCTTGTGGATGTTCTTTTTTAATTCATATAATCATCGTTAATTTTCATTCTAATCCATTTCATTTTGTGCTATATTTTCTTATATCAATGGTGAAAATTAATGTAATCT
>JAYOLY010000040.1:1475-13085 GCA_038120575.1 Rickettsiales bacterium | reverse complement strand
ACGTTATATTTATTGTTAAATAATGAGTTTCTTTTTCATTAAATTCAATAGTTAATTTTTTATCTTTATGTTTTTGTTTAAATGAATCTATCACATTTTTTATTAATTCTGTTATATTTTCACTTTGAAATATAATGTTATTTTTATAATCTACGCTTTCTAATTCCGTAATAAAAATGAGGCTGTCAATAATATTAGATAAGTTGTTTGATTGTTTTGCTATAATGTTAAAAAATTCTTTTTTTTGGCTTTTTTCAATTTCGTCGTCTTTGATTGTTTCTAAAAAACCATTGATAATGGTGATTGGTGTTTTTAACTCATGTGATACATTATCTATAAATTCTTTTCTTAAATTCTCTAATTGAATTAATTTTGTAATATTTTTGAATATGATTAGAATATCTTTGTTTTTTAATGGTATTGCATTGATTTGTATTTGAATTTCTTTATCTGTATAAATTTTAATTGTTTTTTCTGAACTTTTTTGTGTCGTATTCACATCAGTTAAGATGTCATCTAGTTGTTTATTTCTTATGATTTGGTCTAATTGAAGCGTGTCATGGGTATTTATATCTTTCAGTAAGTATTGTTTTATTTTTTTGTTTAAATAGCTAATTTTTAACGAAGGTTTAATTAAAATGATACCATCTTCAATGTGATTTAAAATAGTTTCTAGTTCTTGATTTCCTTTTTTATTGTTTAAGTTTATTTCTTTGTAATGTTTATAAATTCGGTTTAAATCACTATAGTTTAAATAATTATCAATAAAAGGTAAGGAATTTGTGTTTTGAGACATTTCTTTTGAAAAGTTGATAAGTGTTTTGATTTTTTTTGAAATAAATATACAGAACAAAAATAATATTATTAGAAATATTATATAAAAAATAATTAAAAATATTGATTGAAAAAAATCAGCCAAACTAAGAGTAAGGTTTTTATCAAGCTTATTTTCTTGAAAATAAAGCACTATATTTATAAGAATTAGGAGGCTTGAAAAGAGATAAAGAACTGTTTTCAGAAATTCAAAGTGAAACGTTTTTTTCATATTTTTCCTGGATTAAATCGGTACCCTACTCCTCTTATTGTTTCAATGGTTTCTGCGTATGCTCCTAATTTTTTTCTAATTGAGACTAGAATGACATCTATGATTCTATCTGTAACAACATAATTATCCCCTTTGATTTCATCAATTAATTGTAGTCTGCTATAAACCCACAATGGTTTTTTGGTTAAATGAAGCAGTAGTTTAAATTCTGTCGTACTAAATTCAATTTTTTTATTTGACAAATATACATCATGAGTATTTGGGTTAATTCTTAAATCATGGATTATTATTTCTTCAGATTGTTCTTTCGGTTTGTTTTTGCGTAATATTTTTCTAATTCGTGCAATAAGTATTGGCACACTAAATGGTTTAGTAATATAGTCTTCTGCTCCTAATTCTAGGCCAACTATAACGTTTGATTCTTCATTTTTAGCAGTTAACATAATGATTGGTATTTTTTCTGTATTCAAGTCTTGTTTTAGTTGTTTACATATTTCAAATCCATCATGACCTGGTATCATTAAATCTAATAAAATTAAATCTGGGTTATGTTGTTTAATTTTATTTTTTATATCATCTCCAGTTGTAGAACTTGACACTGAATAGTTTTCTTTTTCGAGATGAAATGTGAGTAGTGTGATTATGTCTTCTTCGTCTTCTATAATAAAAATTTTCTTTTTGTTTTTATCCATATTTACGGCTTAGATATTCTTCCGTTCGCTTATCTTTCGGTACTGTAAATATTTTTTCAGTTGTATTGTATTCAATTAATTCGCCTAGATATAAAAAGGCTGTATAGTCTGATACTCTTGATGCTTGTTCGATGTTATGTGTGACCATAATTATGGATACATGATTTTTTAAATCTGAAATTAAATCTTCAACCCTTAGTGTTGCTTTTGGATCTAGAGCTGATGTAGGTTCATCTAATAATAAGACATTAGGATTCATTGCAAGAGCTCTTGCAATACATAACCGTTGTTGTTGACCTCCAGACAAATGAGTTCCTTTTCTGTGAATATTTTTTTTGACTTCATCAAATAGTCCAACTTTGGTTAAACAGTCTTCAACAATATCGTCTTTTTCATTTTTGTCTAGTTTTATTCCATTTAAAAAATAACCGGCTAATACATTTTCATAAATACTCATTGTTGGAAATGGATTGGGCCTTTGAAATACCATTCCAATTTTTTGTCTGACAAGTATTGGGTTTAGTTTTATTAAATTTTCTTTTTCATAGTTAATGTTTCCAGATATTGAATAATTGTCGATAAAATCATTCATTCTATTTATACATCGTATGAGAGTGGTTTTTCCACAGCCTGAAGGCCCCATAATCGCAGTAACTTTATTTTTATAAAAATCTATTGAAACATTATTTAAAATATTGTTATCAGCTATTGATAATGATAGATTTTTAATTTCTAGAACGGTTTCATTATTATTTGTATTATTCATTTTTTCACCACCATTTTTGACATTATACTTAAGAAGAAGACAAAAAGAATCAGAACAAGCGACGCTGTCCATGCAATTTGCTGCCATTCTTCATATGGACTTGTTGCATAATTATAAATCATTAAAGGAAGGGCGTTTGTTGCTTGTAGTGGATTAATATTCATAAACGGATTTCCAAACGCAGTAAATAATAATGGGGCTGTTTCTCCTGTAATTCGAGCTAAGCCTATTAAAATTCCGGATAAGATTCCTTTAAACCCAGAAGGAATAATAATTTTAAACATTGTAGATCGATATGAGGCCCCTAATGCATAAGAGGCTTCTTTTATAGACTCTGGAAGCATTTTTAATGTTTCTTCTGTAGATTTTGTTACCATTGGTAAAATCATTAAACCTAAGGCAATAGATGCTGATATGGCAGAAAAATTTCCAAATGGTAAAACAACCCAAGTATATGCCACTATTCCGTATACAATAGATGGGATTCCTTGAAGGGTTTCAATTGAGATTCGGACTAAATCAGATAGTTTTGAATTGTGTTCATGTAAATATATGCCAATAAGGACTCCGATTGGAATTGAGAGAATGGATGCGCCAAAGATAATCATTAATGTTCCAACTATTGCGTTTGAAGCGCCACCTCCAATTTCTCCAACGGGTTTGGGAAGTGAAATAAAGAAATCTAAATTTAAATGAGTTATACCATTTTTGATGATGTAGCTTAGGATTAAAATTAATGGAATAAACAAAAAATATGATAATGAATAAATTAGGTAATTAATTAGTTTGTTTTTTCTATCTCTTTTTTTTAGATGTGTTTCTATCATGGCTATTTCATTAATTTCTTGATAATAATTCGACCTGCAAAATTTATTATTGTCGTAAGAATAAGCAATGTTAACCCCAATTCAATAAGACTTGATAAATACAATTTGTCAGATGCTTCTGCAAATTCGTTTGCAATGACACTTGCTAGTGTATTGGCAGGATCAAACAATGATGTTGGAATCTCGTTTCTGTTTCCAATTACCATTGTGACGGCCATTGTTTCACTGATTGCACGTCCAAACGACATGAGTTGGCCTGCAAAGATTCCAGATTTTGCATTTGGCAGTGTGATATATTTTGTTACTTCGTATGGAGTGGCTCCTAAAGAATATGCTCCTTCTTTTAAGTCATTTGGAACCATGGAAATGACTTGCTTCATGAGTGATACAGAATAAGGAATAATCATTATGGCTAAAATAATTGATGCCGTAAAAATGCCTACGCCGTAAGGAATAATTCCAACACTCATTTCTAGGTTCATAATGATAGGAACTAACATCATCAGTCCCCAAAACCCATATATTACTGAAGGAATTCCTGCTAGCACATCAATGACAGATTCTAGCAGTTGTTTAAGTTTTCCTTCTTTGACACGTTCTCCTAAGTATATTGATACAGCTAGTGAAAAGGGAAGAGAAATAAGGAGTGCTAAAAACGATGTTAAAAGCGTTCCAACAACAAACGCAAGCGCTCCAAATTGACCTGGGGTGTCTAGCATATCTTCATTGGGGTTCCAGTTATTTGTCCAGAAAAAAGATATGCCAAATGCTTTAAGTGAAGGTATTGAACTTATAAATAATGTTATGAAAAAAGATAATAAAATTAAAATCCCTAAAAGACCAAAAAGAGGGAGTGCTTTTTTGAAAAGCACATCCCTTTTTTCTTTAAAATTTACATTCAATACCGAAAGCTCGATCATTTATTTGAAATTTATTTGCTCGATGATTTGTAGGGCTAGTTTTTGAGCATTTTCTGAAAGCGGTGCATAATTAAGTTCTGTTGAAAATTGTTGTCCCTTTGTAACCATCCAGTTAAATAACTCTTTTAGTTTTGTTGAATCTGTACTGCTTCTTCCATTGTAATTTTGATTTTGATAAACGATAATCCAAGTTAAACCACTAATTGGATATCCATTGACTGCATCTGTATTTGAAATATTTATTCTTGTATCATTTGGGAGTTCGATATTTGCAGCTTCAGATATGGACTCAATACTAGGTTTGATGAATTTATTGTTTTTGTTTTGAACAGAAGCAATTGTCATTTTGTTTTGTAAAGCATAAACAGAACCAGTATAGCCAATTGATCCTTTAATTTGTTTAAGTAGTCCTGCAACACCGGCATTACCTTTTCCTGCTAAGCCTGAAGGCCACTTTATTGATTTTCCTACACTCCCCTCTTTTTCCCAAATTTTTGATGCTTTGTTTAAGTAGTCTGTGAAAATAAATGTTGTTCCGCTTGAATCTGATCGTTGAACAGTTAGCACGTTAAGTTTTGGTAGCTTAACATCTGGGTTTAATGCTTGAATTTTAGGGTCATTCCATCTTTTAATTTTTCCTAAAAACATTTCAGCAATAATATCCGCTGTTAAATTTAACTGAGTCACTCCTGGTAAATTATAGGTTAAAGCGACGCCTCCTGCAGTAATAGGAATATGTAAAATATCTTTTTCAAAGTCTGGTAAGTCTTTGTCATAGACATAAGCGTCAGTTGCACCAAAATCGACGGTTTTAGCCTTCAGTTGTCGTTGACCTCCTCCAGATCCAATAGCTTGATAATTTATTTTTGTTTCAGTTTCTTTGTAATATTCGTTAAACATTTTTGCATACAGTGGGTATGGAAATGTTGCTCCGGCACCCATAATATTATCTTTTGCATGCAGTGGTGCACTGTTTAGTATCATTAAAGCTACACATAAGCTAATTAGAATTTTTTTCATGTAAGCATTTCTCCTTTTTTTTGTGGATTATAGATCTTGATTGTTAAGGTTGTATTAAACTTTAGTAAAAATCTCATTATTTTTTAAAAAAATTGCCACTCACTTTAAAAAAATATGCATAACGTTCTGGTAATATCAATGTTTCCCCAGTTTGAGGATTTCTTCCTTTTTTTTGTTTTCGTTTTTTTATAATGAATGATCCAAAATTGACAATATTTATTTTTGACTGTTTTTGTATGCTTTTTGATATAGAATCTAACATCAAATTAACTGCTTTTGAGGACTCATCGATTGTAAGATGATGATTTAGAGATAAGTTATAAGCTATATCTTTTTTGTGTTTAATTGATTTCATTTTTGATATAATAAACATTTATAAAATTATTTTAAAGGAGTTTTTTGTGTCTGATTTAAAATTGCGAAAAGGAATGATTTTTATACATAAAGATACTGGAAAAAAACTAACTTATGGTAAAACAAATCCAGATGGGTCGTTGTGGTGTATTTCAGACGATAAGCAATTTATTACTTTGTCCAAACAAGATTTAATTGATCAGTATAAATCTGCTTCTGATATAGAAAAAAAAGCAAAAGAAAGACGTAGACGTCAAGCGTGGTAATTATTGTCTATATTGGCGAGAATAGCTTATTTTAAATGATTTATGGGAATATCTTGACGGGTTAATATCAATCCCCCCTCTTCTGTTAAAACAGCCTAAAATAGCTAATTTTTTTGGATTATATGTTTTTTGTATAGTTTCATAAATGTCTTCGATACAGGTTTCATGAAAATCTTGTTTATTTTGAAATTGTTCAAGTTTTTTTCTTATTTCAAATTTATTAATATGAGTACCTAACAGTTGAATGAAAATTGTTGCAAAATCTGGTTGTCCTGTAACAGGACACAAAGATCTAAATGTATTAAACGCCATTTTGTAGGTGATGTTTTTTTTGGTTCTGATTGGTTTTTTACTCTGAATGTTGTGTAATGATTTAAATTCATTATTATTTGTATTGAACGTTATTTTTTCATTAAATGATATGTTTATGTTTATTTTTAGTGCTTTTTCGAGATCTTTTTTGATTTTTTTAATCATGTCATTTTTGCTATTAAAAGCAAGATTATAAAATGAATTTAAATAGAGCTTCATGGATTTTGATTCTATGATTTTACTCGATTGTGCGGGTATTATAATTGTTAAAATACCTGCTTTAGTTGTTTTGTTTTGAATGAACATAAAATCATATGCGTTCCAAATATCGTTGCCTAACGTTTTTTGACTCGTGATTTTGTTTCTATTCAACGCTTGAATGATGGAAGAATCAAAATTTTCTTTATAATTTATATGTTTTCCAAGTACCTTAGTTTCGTTAGGTTGCATCTGATTTAGTTAAAACTTTATGTTTAGATCGCATTGAAATAGTTGCTGATTAAGATTATTAGTCATATTTGTCATGTTATAATAATCAAAAGCTAAATTTGTTTGTTTATTGATTCCTAATTTTAATATGCTTTCAAACCCTTTTACATCTGTGTCTCCATTATACGCATCTGAATCTGGCAGTGTATTTAATGTCGCATTGTCTTCAATATATCTATACGATGTCGTGAAAGCCCACGTTCCTATTTTATTTATTTTTTCATGACCTAATTTCACACCAATGAGATACGCTACTGAATCTTGATCAGAAGATATATTTTGAAATGCATCTATCATTACTTTTGCGTTTAAATTTTTATATATTTTTTTTTGAGATATTGCAGATGATAATCCTACAACATTAAAATTTACTCCAATATTTTGGTCTCCTTGTGTATTGATGTGATATAAATTCAGAGATGTTTTTGCACTCATTTTGTCGCTGAATTGAGTTGTTATTTGAGGCTGAAAACTGACTAAATATGGGTCGTTTTCACTAGTACTTAATTCATCTAATATAAAATAGCTAGACACTAGGTTAATTGATTTATAGCTATACTTAAAAGCTATTCCTTCTGGCGTGATATCTGAATCCCACATTAAATCTGAAACTGTAAATATTGGGTTTTTCATTTTTCCATAGTGCATTGTAAGGTCGTCTTTTTTTATGCTAATAAACGCCTGATCTAGATTGATTGTTTTGGTGTCAAAATAATCTCCGAATGTTTGATTTGTTGAACGCGGATCATCACTTCCTGATGCAAAACGAGTTTGAACTGAAATTGTATCGCTAATTTGTACTTTTGAAGTTACTCTTAGTCGAGTTCTATAGCGGCTTCTGTTGATGTTTTGATTTGAATAAATTTTGTCCATTTGCAATCTATTTCTTAAATCTCCACTCCAATTCCAATTGGGCGTTTCTTCGGCAATTAGTGAAGGGGTAAGTATTAAACATGCAACTCCAATAAAACACACTTTAATTTTTTTTAATTTCATCGACATACATACCACCTTTATTAAATTTAAATCATATTCTATCATAAAAAATAGTGTGTCATGAAAATTAAACCGTATTTTTTAGAATGTTTTGGAACTTTTTTGATGGTATTTGTTGGAACAGGCAGTATTGTTTCTTGCAATTTAATTCCTTTTAAATTCCCCAATATAGTCATTGCATTATCTTTTGGATTAATTATTGCTTTAACGATTGTTTTAATTGGAAAACAAACTGGAGCACATATTAATCCAGCTGTTTCAATTGGATTTTTTTTTAATAAGTCTCTCAATTTTCTTGATCTGATTTTTTATGTTTTCTTTCAATTTTTGGGAGCAATTTTTGCAAGTGCCCTTTTGAAAGTTTTCTTTCCTAATATAACTTTTTTAGGACATACTATTCCTCATATTTCTTTTCTAAGTTCTTTTATTTGTGAGTTTTTATTTACCTTTTTATTGATGTTGGTTATTTTACTAGTTGTGTATATTTTTGACTTTTCAGATAGTTTATCTGGGCTTTTGATTGGTTCTGTTGTTAGTGTGGCGGCTTTAGTGATTGGTCCTTTTACTGGAGCTTCACTAAATCCTGCAAGGTCATTCGGGCCGATGTTGATAACAAATGTATATTCTGGACTATGGATTTATTTTATTGCTCCCTGTTTAGGGTCTATTGTTGCGGTGTTATTGTTTCGTAACTTGAGATGATGTTTTGTCTTAGGTGTGGTTTCAAAATGATGCTTCTTATCCCTGAAACTGATACGCGTCAGCGTTTTGTCTGTTCACAATGTGACTATATTCATTATGATAACCCAAAGGTGATTGTTGGAATTTTGCCAGTTATTGGTGATGATATTTTGTTGTGTAAACGAGCAATAGATCCCGAAAAAGGAAAATGGACTATTCCTGCTGGTTTTCTCGAATGTGGTGAAACGTTGCTTGAAGGCGCTAAGCGTGAAGCAAGAGAAGAAGCAGGAATAGAGGTTTCAGACACAATGCTATATGCCACTTTTTCAATTCCGAGAATCAGTCAAATATATGTGATTTATCTTGGGTATTTAGCAAATAGGCACTATTGTGTTGGTGTTGAAACTGAGGCTGTACAATTTTTTTCTCATCAAGACATACCTTTTAATGATATTGCTTTTTCATCTATAAATGGGCTACTCAAACATTATATTCATGATGCTAAAACAGCTACATTTTTATTTAGAGATATCACATTATAGTTTCTAAATGTTTACATATTATTTATTTGGGGCATAAGTATCTTGTTACACAAAATAGTTAATTGGAGGCACCATTGCCTATTAATCATGACCCCTACAGTCAGAAAGAAAATAAAAGAAATATGATTTCTATCAAACTTTACGAGTTAAATGAAGTTAGAACGCTGCCAATTGATTTAAATAATAAAAAAGATCGTTCAAAGCTGAAGCATATATTAGTTCATGAACGATATCGATTGAGAAAACGAGATATCAGAAAATATGAAGATTATCTCAATAATAGTTAAATTTATGTCAGTATTTCTGCGCCAGTTTCTGTAACAATGATTGTATGTTCCCATTGTGCAGAATTTTTTCTGTCTTTTGTTACTGCTGTCCAATCGTCATCTAAAATTTCACAGTCTGCAGTTCCCTGATTAATCATAGGTTCAATGGTAAAGACCATGTTAGGCATCATAACCATTAATTTTTCTTTTCTTTTGCAGTGATATATAAATGGATCTTCATGGAACTTATTTCCAATTCCATGCCCTCCAAACATATACACTGTTCCATAGCCATGTTTTTTTGCATGATCTTGAATGACATTTCCAATGACATTGATTGGACGATATGGCTTTACTTCAGCAATGGCTAAATCTAAGCATTCTTTAGTTACGGATATTAATTTTTTATTTTCCTTTGAAACAGATCCAATTTCATACATACGACATGAATCTCCATAATATCCATTTAACTTACATGTCACATCAACATTTAAAATATCTCCATCTTTTAGCTTATAGTTTGAAGGGATTCCATGACAGACAACTTCATTGACAGATGTACATATGCTTTTTGGAAAGCCTTTATAGTTCAATGGTGCTGGAATTGCATCATTTTCAATTGTTTTATTGTAGACCCATTGGTTTATATCATTGGTTGTCATTCCTACTTCAATAATGGTGTTAAGTTCATCAAGGATTGACTTAGTTAACAAGCATGCTTTTTTAATGCCTTCAATGTCGGTTTGTGTTTTAATTAAATGTTTTCCCGGAACAGGATGCCCTTTCGCGTGTAAGTGGATGAGTAGCTCGTCTTGCGTTAAATGACATTTTTTATATTTTTTTGTGCTCCCACACCAGCATTCATCATTTCGCTTAATATTTTTTATCCAATCCATCATTAAAGTTTAACATTTATGTTAATTTGATCCAAATCTTGAATTCACCTTTTTGTTTTGCGATACTATTTGTATGATCTCTGTTAGGAATTTATCTCGGTTGTATGGCAAGATCCGTGCTTTAGATGATCTTACGTTTGATATTAATTCAGGTGAAATTGTTGGGTTTATTGGGCCCAATGGTGCAGGAAAATCTACGTTAATGAAAATTTTAACAGGATATCTGTCTCCTTCTTTCGGAGATGTTTACGTTGATTCGCATTGTATTCAAACTCATTTTTTTAATGTTGCTGCTGAGTTTGGCTACTTGCCAGAAGATAATCCTTTGTATAAACAAATGACTGTTTTTAATTTTTTAAGTTACATTGGAACCCTCAGAGGTATTGAATCTAATCAACTTAAAACCAGATTGTCTGAAGTTATTGATTTTTGTAAATTAGAGTCCGTTTTACATCTCCCAATCGAACACTGCTCGAGAGGATATCGTCAGCGTGTTGGCATTGCTCAGGCCATTATTCATCGACCTAAGATTTTAATTCTAGATGAACCCACATCAGGTTTGGATCCAATTAGAATGGAAGAAATAAGAGACTTGATTATTTCTTTAAAAGGAGAGATGACCATTATTTTGTCGTCTCATGTTTTAACTGACATTAGTTCACTGTGTTCGCGTGTATTTATTCTAAATAAGGGGCGTATCATTAATGATGGAGCTCCAGACACATTATTTCAGTCTTCAGATTATGAAATTAGACTTGATGTTAAATTGCCTCTCAAAGAGCTAAAAGAATGTTTATCTGATAACAAAGATATTTCCTCAATTTCTCTACTTGGGTCGTCAAAAAAATTTAATATGTTTTTGATTTCAGCTCAAAAAGATGTTATGGACTTTATATTTTCAAAGATGGCTGCTTCATCCTCTGTTGTAAGACAGTTGTATTTACTAAAAAATTTAGATCATATTTTTTCTGGAATTATTGAGGGAAATAATGACCATTATTAAAACTATTTTCAAAAAAGAACTAGTTGATTATTTCAATTCTTCAATTGCATATGTGTTTATTTCATTATTTCTTATCATTACGCATGTTTATTTTTTTAAACAATTATTTGTATACAGTGACGTTAATATGAGTTCTTTTTTTCAATTTTCACCTATTTTCTTAATGATACTTCTTTCTGCGATTAGTATGAGAATTTGGGCAGAAGAACGTCGTGAGGGAACATTATTATTTATGTTTACTCTACCCATTCAATTTTTTCAAATTGTTTTGGGTAAATTTTTTGCTGCCATGTTGTTTTTCCTGCTTATTTTATTGAGCACGACTCCATTAGTTTTTGTCGTTAATTACGTAGGATATCCTGATATTGGTATTATTTTTTCATCTTATTTTGGTCTTTTCTGTTTGGGGTTATGTTTTATTTCAATTGGGTTTGTTATGTCATCATTTACTCGTAATCAATTAGTTGCTTTTGTATTAACCTTTTGTTTGTCTTTTTTATTGTTTTTTTTAAATTCTACCCTTTTCTTATACATA
>JAYOLY010000040.1:0-1465 GCA_038120575.1 Rickettsiales bacterium | reverse complement strand
ATCTCTTTACAAAGTTGTTTATACTTTTTGAGTTTTATTGTTTTTTTTCTGTATCTTAATGTTGTTATGTTAAAGTTGAGAAAATATTGAAAAGTCTAATTATGAATAAAAAAACATCTTTGTTGCTTACTCTTGTTTTTGTTTTTGGAAGTATTTTTCTTTTTAATAGTCTAGTTAATGATGTATATTTTAATCTTGATTTAACAAAAAATAATCAATTTACTATTTCTGATTACTCAAAAGATTTTTTATCTCGTCTTGATGATCCTGTTATAATTGATTTTTATATTGCAAACAATTTACCTGCGCATGCTATATCTAAAAAAAATGACGCCGTACTTTTACTAAAAGAGTTGGCTCGGTATTCAAAAGGGTTTCTTCGTTTAAATGTCATCTATAAAGATATTTCTACTGATATGTTCAAAGATTTAAATGCACTAGGAATTACAAAAATCCAAATGAATGTATTTGATAATGATTATGTACAAGTTCTGGATACATTTTCTGGATTGGTGATGTTTTACGAGGATAAACGAGAAAATATTCCAGTTGTTTTAGATTCAACATCATTAGAGTATAAATTGATATTAAAACTAAAGAAACTTACTCAAAAAAAACAACCCATAATTTCTATTGTTCATAATGACCTAAAGGTTTTAGATTCAACTTTTTCATTGTTTAAATCTTATCTTGAAGATCAATTTGATGTTCGTTTTGCTACTTATTCATCCTTTGATGATATAAATAGCGATTTATCATTATTTGTTAATCCTATTAATTTATCTACTGATCAGGTTTCGTCAATTAGTCGGTATGTAGAGTCTGGTCATAATGCTTTTTTTCTAGTTGATTTATTTTCTACAACTCAGTTTCCTTATGCCCCTATTGAATCTGGATTATCTGACTTTTTTAATTCATATGGAATATTTTTTAATCATCACCTTGTTTTAGATTCTTTTGCTGCAAAGACATCCTTTGTTTCTTCAACCGAAGGTTATGATTACAAAAGTCAATTTAAAATTGATAATCCTTATTTTCCTGTTGTAAAAAACAATTTTTTTCTAAAGTCTAATCCTGCTTTAACGTTATATGGTTCTGTTGTTTATCCTTTTGGGTCGTCTTTAATCTTAAAAGCATTTGATCGTCCAAACTTTAAGAGAGATATTTTAATGTCTTCAAACAGCACTAGTGTTAAGCTGTTTCCCCCTTTTCAACCAGATCCCACAAAGATTGTGTTAAATTATCCAACTTCATCTTATCCTTTACTTACTCATATTTCAGGCTTTATTGAAGACAAGGATGTCTCTATATTGAAATCTTATATTTCTTTTTTAGTTATGGGGAGTTCCAGTGTCATTTCAAATTCTACTTTGTCAGAATTTCCTGAAAATGCATTAGTTTTTTACAGTTTAGTGGATTGGTTGTTGCTTGAAAATCCATCTAAGACATTGCCACTGTATAATAG
>JAYOLY010000039.1:11178-13169 GCA_038120575.1 Rickettsiales bacterium | reverse complement strand
TTACACTGCTGAGAGCTTTCATACTCTTGAATAATTTCCATATCTAAAAATCTGTCTTTAAGAAACTGTGACGTTTTAGATTTAGCTATAACATCACGTTTTAAAGTTTCATAGCGTCCTATTTGATGTTACAACTCCAATACCTTTTGGTTGTGAGTTTCTTGTTTGTTGTACTATATTCATTAACCACCAGGAATCGAGTCATCATCACCAAACAGTGACGCTTCATCGCCCAAATTAGATTCATCATCCCTCGGAATAAAACGCCCTGATTCTTGACGTAAACCATCTAGAGTTGGCAGAGCTGGAGTGCCATCTGATGAATATCTTGATAAATCAACTAAAATGTCACCTAATGTATCTACGTCTCGTTTACCATGCAACTCGTTAAGTTTTTTTCCAAGATCATTAGGAATTTTTTTAATTTTAGATGGATTAGATGGATTAGAATGTTCTTCAATACGTTTAAGCTTAGCGTGAAAAGATAAATCCAGAAAATCAAATTCTTGTTTTAAATCAACTTCAATTTTATACGTTTTCATGAGTCTAAACAACGATCTCATCTGATGCTCAAACAAATGATGGGTATCTTGATCAAAATGTTCTGATTTATATAATTGTGAAAGTAAACATTCAGAAACACTAACCCCAACAGACTCCGCTTCTTCTGAAATGGCTTTTAAAAACAATCCAACATATCCTCGTCTCGAGTCTGATGCCAATGTCATTGAAGATGCCAACGATAGAAACGTTTGCAAATCTAAATTTTGTGTATTTAAAAATTCAATCATTTTCTTAAAAATATCACTAGACGGTGGCTGATTAGTAAAATTTGAAAAACTTTTTATAAAGTCTTGTTTTAATGTTTTAGTATTCTCAGAATCTAACTCAAAAGGTTCAAAATTTGGAATATACATTGACTGAATTTTAATTTGATTTTTATCTCCTCGTAAATTCCTACGATAAGCAATTGATTTTATGGTATCAAGACATTGAAATAATTCTCTGAAATTATTTTCATAAGTAGGTTGACTATATAATGTTTCAAGTGAGCGTGATAACGACGCTAACTTTGAGACATCAATACTGTCTAAAATTCGATTTCTAGCCGTTTCAGACAAATGAGTATTCAATAACAATTTAGCAAGCTGATCAAGAGACATATGCGATAATCCATGCAACATGTTTTGTTGAATAGGGTCTAGTTCGGACACATTGAAGAATTTTGAAATCACCATCGCTGTTTCGTTAATATTTGAGTCTTGCATCCAATCAGTTAGCATAGAATAATTGAACGATTTATCTGACATATCACCAGCTCGTCGAATTGATTGATCGAGAGCCATTGAATGTTCCGTGCTTGTATATCTAGCAAACAAAGCCCGACTCTGTTTTGACGATGTGTCAAGAAAAACTCGTCCTTCAGTTGATCTAATCAAATGTTGCATTAATTGTACTTGCTTTGGAGATTGAACAGAAAAAGATGTAGCTAATTGAGTTAAATGATTTTTAATCTTATCTTGACCATATTGACTAGCCAAGAGTGGATCTTTTTTTTCCAAAATACGTCCAATAGACGATGCTATCTCTTCTAAATTATGGTCTTCATGAAAATAAAGTTGATTATCTCGAATATAATCTCGACGTTTCAAAAATTCAATCACAATACGCTTATAGTTTATATCTGGATCACTATCTGAGTCAGAAACTTGATTCCAAAAATAATCTACAGAGTCATCAAAATTTTTCTGTAAAATTTTAGCCTGCTTATCACCTATATAAACATCACTTGAAGAGTCTGTTATTCCAACCGAAGGCGATTTTAAACTAGCATTAAAATCAACATAGCGAAGAACTTCCCACTTATGTCCAACTTTTCTAATATATCCATTTTCAATGAGACGATTCAACTCGTCTAAATTAAATCCCTCTAACTCCAAAAGAAAAGAAGAATTAGCCCCAGCATCTGGTAAATCATTAAACTTCTTAAC
>JAYOLY010000039.1:8156-11168 GCA_038120575.1 Rickettsiales bacterium | reverse complement strand
CTTAAGCCATCTAAAACTTCGAAGTCTCTGAGTCGTTGTGGAAACCCACTTTCAGACACACGTCCATCAATCGTTAAATAGCCTTTTTTAATAAAAAAGTCGTATAAACTATCTGCCCGAGAACGAGATATAATTTGACCATTTTGTCCTTTTAATCTACTAGCTTCCAACTGATTATAAAAATTTTCTCTCGATAGTCGCCTACCTTTAGCTTTAATATTAAACGCATCCATTAAGCCTTTAACATCAGCACCACCATCGTAGGATACCTTTTCAATTAATTGAGAATAAAATGTATTAATTTTTGATGAAAGCTCGGGATCTAACGCAGAAACACGAACAAACTCTTTAAAGTTTTCATAATAATAATCTGGACACTTGCTTCCTGAAAATCCTTTAGCTGTAAAAATAGCTGCCGTACTTTTAAGAATTTCTTTGTACAAAAAGCCTTTTCCATCTAATTTTTTAAGTAAATCTCTTAAAATATGACCTTGATTATGAACAATATCATTAAGCAAAAATTGTTCTAAATTATCAAACAATTTTACAGTTGTGGAATCTCCAAACGACAAACCTTTATTGGCATCATCAAAAGCCTCAAACATTGATACAATAATATGGTGTTGTTTTGGTTTATTTTTATCATATTTGTTTAAATGTTGTCTTAAGCACTTATAATCCGCTTCCACTTTTTTCTTTGGAGTTTGTTCAATATGATATTGCGGCGAAAAAACATGCTTTAATATAAAATCTTGTGTTTTAACATCTAAACGTTGAAAAAACGGATCAAAGAAATTCACTTTATTTGATCCTCCACCACGTTTTCCTCCTAAAAATGAAAATCTATCAAGTAACTTATTAAATTCATACGTCGGAAATTGAGTTTTATCTTGTTCATTTTTCCTACTTTTTTCAACACCTAAAACATCTAATTTAGACTGATGCTTAGCAAGCCATTCAATTGATTTTAAATCAATTTTTTGACGCAAGACATCTGTATCATCTTTTTCTGAAGCTAACCCACGAATAGAACTAGCAAAAAAGGCATCTAATTTGGTCTCATCCATGCTTGAATAACTGCTACCCTCTTTAGAACTTCTAGCAATTAATCCTGCAAAAGATCGATAAAAATTTGGTAAAACAGCTTGTCTATGTTGTGCAGATTCTGCTTTTGAAAGAAGCTGATCAAGCACAGTTGCTCCGGACAAGTCGGATTCCACATTCATAAACATGGCTGCAAGAAGATTGTAAGCATTTTGAGAGGTGGAAGACGAATCCGAAAAAGCCGAACATTTTTCAGTAAAATAGTCTAAGAAATCACAAGCCAATTCTGGGGTTGCTGTAATAAAAGCTGCATGATTATTAATATAGCCTACAAAATCATCTGTATTTGATTGCTCAAAAAATTGATCTAACTGATGTTTAAACGATTTCTGAACAACACTATGTTTGACATGATCAAACAAATAGCGTAACTCAATTGGAACTGTTGGAGCTATACATTCTAACGTATCTAGTGCATAATTTAAATTGGCAACTCTAATATCTAATAGCTGTAAATGTAATGTATTTGTTGAATCTAATCCAGAACGAGATTCTTTATGAGTAAGAGTATTTCTTTCTATCATAACAAAATTTTCTAAAATCGTATCCAATTCTGTTTTGAATGATTCATCTAAATGATGTTTTTTATGATACAAACATAGCTTTTCAAACTCTCGACACCTCTTCATAAGATCAGAAAAATCATTATGTCCTTGTTGATAATCATTAAGTTCTGCTATCAAAGTCTCTCGCTGTTGCTTCAAAGCCTCTATATCACGCAATGAAATCGTAGTAGAAGGAGTTATAGTTGATTTAGATTGTTCTTTTTTTTCTTTTGCTAAAATTATTTTATTAAGCTGTAGTTTAAAATCTTGGGTGACTGCAAAGCTATTATCAGGTTGAACTGTAACTGTGTCAATAAATCCCGATCTAAGAAATTGAAAATCGGCAAACCCTAAAGTCTTATCATCATCTAATTTTTCTATAACTGTTTCAAAATAGGACTTATCTATGCGATACAACATATCAAGACATTGCAATTTTTCAAAATTACTTAAGTTTTTGAATTCTTCTTTAAATACCTCAAAAAAACCATTAATGACGTCAGATCCATTTTGACTTTTATCATCATCATTTAAATGATTTAATAACTGCTCAAAAGCAACTTTCATACCTGTATTTTTTAACAATATCCAATCAGCTTCCACAATTCCTGTAAGACCTTCTGACTTTTCTTTTGAGATAAGACTTTGACAATACGTGCTAAAATTATGCGTTCGCTTAGTTGAATAAAAAGTTGATAAATCAATATTATCTAACCCATCCTCGGTTATATGTTGTTTGATATTGTCAGGCAATCTTTGAAATAAAGTTATGTACACTACATCTCTAAAACTAAACTTCCCAGAAAAAGATTTATCATCAACTTTAACACCTAATGCTGTTAACTTTTCATCAATAAATTGTTTAACCGATTGAAATTCTTCAAATGATTTAAAAGTCAGCGCAAGTCTTCCTATAATTTCATTAGCTATATTTTCATCTAAGTTAGAGTTTTTAATGTTTTGATCTGTAATATCATGATCATATAACAAATGATGCTCTGATTCAGCAAATTTTTTGTATTCTACTAATTTATCTGGAGAAAACGAGGAAAAAAGTGACTTAATTTGACGTAACTTTTCAACATCGTCTATATGAAATGCTGACCATAGATTTTTTAAAGACTTAAACGTATCTGTTTTAATTTTATTTGAATTTCGTGCATATCTTACATCATGACCCGGTCTATCTTTAACAAAATTAATTTGAGAAATAATCTTAATTTTTTTATATTTTTTAAATAATTTATTATTAATTTTGAAATTTTTTTATTATTTAAAACCTCACCAGATCCTATATTATAATTTTCATTACTTTTTCCATTTTTTAGGACTTTAATTAAAGCATCACAATGATCTTCAACGT
>JAYOLY010000039.1:6922-8146 GCA_038120575.1 Rickettsiales bacterium | reverse complement strand
AAACGTATCTGTTTTAATTTTTTTTGAATTTAATAATGTCTCTAAATCAGAAAATGATGTCTTAGACTTCTCAAGTCTGTCTATAAAAAAACCTCCTCCAACAACAAGAACATCCCATAAAAAATTGATATGATGTTCGTACTGCCCCCCCTCTTGAGGTTCAGATGCTGTAACATCAATGATTAGAGAAAGAATGTCGTCAGATAAAGCCTCAATAATTGTTTGAATATTGTTTTGATTGAGATCAGACTGAAATCGTTCATCTTTTTTAGCCTCGGTAAGCATCTCGATAAAGTGTCGAGCAACTTTTAGTCGTTCAGTTGATGACCCTCTGTCTTTGTTTTTAAATAATCCTGTAAATAAGTTTACTAATTGAGTTTCATTTCCATCTTTAAACAATGCCTCAACCAACTTTTGTTGTTCATAAGCAGAATTAAGAAACAACAACTCAGAATATAGCAAGTCTTGTTTGGAAGACTCTAAAGAGGTTATAGCCAACTCTATCGCTAAAAAATAGCGATGTAATGTATCTAATTCACGTTTTAATACCGAATTGGTATTAAGGATATGTAACCCTGATTTAGGATCATTTATTTTTTTTAATAATGTTTTTAATTGAGGTAAAAGTTTATCTGGATCATCTTCCTTACAAAATTGATCTATCACATATTTTAAATCTTTATCTAAATCCAAAGATTTATGAGCTAGTTTTTTTAAATTAGCTTTTACTGATATTAATAAATTTTGAACATTATCATTGTCTGTAAAATCAGTTGCTTCTAAAGCATGTGACGAATCTAAACTACCCAAACTTCCAATTTGATGCATTAATGTAGCTTTAATTTGTCCTTCAAGTTTACTAAGATGTGCAGACGATATCGATGGTTTTTCAGAACCACTGGACGATATCGTGGTATCTAAAACATCAATGGTTAGCCCCATAGAACTAGCATATTGTAAAAACAATTCATGCTCTTCTGGCTTCATTCCCAATTGCTCAGGTGTGTGTGTATCTAAAATGCCTCTCATACTTTCTAAAGCTTTACTTACATCAACCCCAGACCTGATACGTCCATAATATGTCTTCAATTGTTCTGATGGTGAAAGTGACGTTGAAGGAATAGATCCTGCCATTAGCTGTCTCCTCTCATAAATTCGCTTGCATCAATTTGCTTTTCAAGCTCTATGATCCGATGACGAGATGCCACAGACATATTATTCATA
>JAYOLY010000039.1:0-6912 GCA_038120575.1 Rickettsiales bacterium | reverse complement strand
TGTTTTTTTTTTTTTTATTCATACGATTTTTTATACGATCATCTGTTAATGTTGAATACACATCAAAGGTAGCCATATACTCTTTCGCTAAATTATCAAGAGGGCTATGTTTGAAATCACCATTTGAAATCTTGTCCGAAAAATTTTCATACAACGTTCCAAAACTCTCTTGTGAGATTGACTCACCTTTAAACCCTAAATCATGTTTTTCCTGTTCAGAAAGAGTTTGCTTAATTCCTGTCAAAATACTTGTCAAGGTTGTACGAAACTCTTCACACACTTGATGATATTTATCAAGAACTGCACGATCATCGACAGCGATAAGATTAGGATCTAGCTCAATTAAATATTGATTCATTTGATTTAAAGCTAATATATTAACATCAGAGTCTGGTCCATATATTGAATCAACATGATCAAGAGTTTGTAAAAAATCTCGTTTTTTTTCAGGCAACATATCTCTAATTAACTCTGCCACAGCTCCAGTTGAAGGGTTGATAGCTTTAAGCTTATCTATAGACGAATAATTGTATAGATTCTTATCTCGTTGATATGTATTAAATGTAAGATTAAACACAGTTGCCAATGCACGATCTACTTTAGCTTTATCAATATCAACTTTTTCAATATTAAATCGGTCTAATTCTCGATCAAATCTGTCTTTACTAAATTTAATATTTTCTTGGATTCTTTTTTTGTCTGCATCGTTTTCTTGATTAAATTTAGCCTCAACTGATATTTTTAACCTCTCTATTCGTTCTTCTAACACTTTATCTTCACTCATTTCTATCTGACTAATCATCACAAAAAGCTTGTAGGCTTCGTCACTAACACGCTGATCTTTATTCTTTAACCCATCCACAATAGCAGCAACTAAATCTGTTTGTGTCTTATTTCCTACAGCTAACAATTTCTCCAAACCAGCCGTTGAAGATAATGTCGCCATCATAGATTTAATTTGATTTAAATTTTGTTGTGCGGTAGTTTCAGCGGTAGCTTGAAGCGTATCAGAATACGAAGGTAAAAAGTCAATTCCTAAAATTTGAGGTTGATCCAATATCTGAAATAGTTTTGACTCTAAATCTCCAGTATTTTCTAAAATACCTAATTCAGCCAATTCAGCTGTTGATAAACTCATTAATTCAGAAATTAAAAAAGAAAAATCTGTTTCAATTAAATTAGTTTTTAACATTTTAAATAATTCAGTTGGACTTGAAATAGTTGCAATTGTTTTTAAAATATCTTTTATTCCAGGATCAGAAAACGGTCCAGCCGGCAAATTATTTGCTTGTCTTATATGATAAGCCAATGATGGTGCAATCTCGTCAATGACATGTTGATCAATTTTTGGTTGTTCAGGGACTGAAGGATCTGGCGTGTCAATACTTGGGGAAACAAGTTTAGCAGGATTTAGTTTCTCTTTAATGTCAGCTACGCTAAATAAACCATTTGGTTCTTCAATTTTATCAGATGTATATTCAATTTTACGACCTTCAAACAACTCTCGACGATGTGTATTTGACATCCAAAATGCGTTTTCACCACCTACTCGATCCTCAACAAACCTATAGTTACCATTTAAAATATTAATAAACCGTTGATTAAATGCAGAATCAACACTTGGATCTAAACTTTGAGATCGATAACGATTTATGTTGGGTAACATCAAATGTTTTTCATTTATCTTTTGAATAATACGTTGATAAATACTTGGTGTAGATTCCTGAATTTTAGACAACACATCACTAAAAACATCATCTGCTTTTTCACGTAAACTGTGGTGTAACTTTCCTAAAAAGGAATCTAAATAAAAAACAACCGAATCTCCCATTTCTTGTTGATCTGGATTTTCCAATTTATCCTGTTCATAGTCAAAGGAAATAACTGACATTAAATGTGCATGATAACGATCAATATTTTCATAATATTTTTTTGTATGTTCAGATTTTATATCTTTATGTGATAAAAATTTAGTTGCTGTATGTTTTCCATCTAAATAATCTATATTTCTTTGCTTTTCTTGCATCTGATAATCATATATTAAACTTGATATGATAGGCGAATTATCTTCAATTTTTTCTCCACGACGAAGTTGTTCACGTCGTTGAGCCATTAAATCTTGAGATTTTTGATAGGAGTAACGTGTATCTGTTGGTGTGTTGACACCAAAATCTTCACCTAATTCAACAAAAAAACTATAAATAGGTCGTGCAAGATAACCTAATCCTTTGGCTACCCCATAAAGGCCTCCTCCGATTGCACCAAAACCACCACCAATAACTCCTCCAAGCATTCCTAAAGGTTTGGATACTTCCTTTAAAGATTTACTACCAAATTTTTGCCCTTTATTCATCCCTAATTTCACATTGCCATATCCTGATTTCAATGTGTTAAACGTCATAACGCCAGCACCACCCAATGTAACGGCAGCAACCCCTCCAGCAGCAACTGCGCCCAGTCCATAAATCGGACCTGATGGAACCCCCACAACAGCACCTATCGTAGCACTTAACATTGTTTCTTCTGCTGAATCAAACATAACCTCTGGCAATAAACTCCAAGATTCTTGCTCAACAGCATCCTCTAAACCACTTCTAGATGCAGCTAGAGCAGAACTTATTCCTAAATAACCACCCAATCCAAATCCAGCCACAGCACCTAGTCCACTAGCAACACCTACACCTACGATTGCTTTTCCTCCACTAACGACTTTTGCATAACCTTTTCCAGCATCTATCCCACCACGAAGCATATCTGAATAAATATCTAATACATTTGGTTTTTTTCTCGATTCTTTTTCGTAATATTTATCTAACTCTACTAAAAATTGATTCGAATCAGGTTTTTGCCTTAATCGTCGCTCTTTTTCTTGATGCCGTACTATACGTCGAATCACATTGTTAGTGTCATACGACCGTCCCCAAACCATTGACGAATATTCACCATCTCCATATTTGCTCAATTCTCGATCGATATGAACTTGAAATCTATTTTTTTGTTTTAATCTTAAATCAGTAAAAAATTCGTCCAATAGCTTTGATGAATCTGGCGCAAAACTTGGAGAGTTTAAATCTGATGAAGAACTTGTTTTTGCCATGTCATCTAAAAAATCTGCATTAATAAAAAAGAAATGTCTCGACATGTCTGTTAAAATCGAATCAATTTCTTCTCTTTCAGGACTTGTTTCTAAAGTCAAGTTTCTTAAACTAACTAATGCTTTAAATAACGCTTGTTGATCATCTTCTATGCTTTTAGTTTCTGTACTTGAATACATAATAATGTTTTTTCTAATTTCCAATATTTTTTCTTTTAAGTCTGGATTTGAATCAGAATCTGAAAACGTTTTAAAATAATCATCAATCTTATTTAAAATTTGCATATCTTGATGAGACGCACGGTAGTTTCTTAACCCAACCATCACCTCTTTCATTTCTTTAAATTTGTTTTCAAATAATTTTCGACTAATTCCAGTATCAGTATATGAAATAAAGCCTAAGCGGATAGCCATTTTTTTTAATTCTTGGGCGTCAAGATTCTCCCACTTCTCATTTCCATTGCTTTCAATTTGTTCAGCCTCTTTAAACGCACGTAAAATACCTGCCTGATCGAGTCCTAGTGCTTGCGCAGCTCCTAAATAGGCTGCTTGTTCGCCTTCTGAATCTATCATCTTTCGACCACTCATACTGTTAAAATTATCGTCCAAAAATGTATCAAATAGTTTATTAAGACGTTTAAGTTCTTTTTCTTTTGCTTTATCTTGTGATGATTCTGCAAGTTTATTTAATCGAGATTGACTAGATGCTTTTTCAGACTCTCCTGAAGCCTCACCAGTTCCTTGTGTATTTCCAGAAGGAGAAGAAGAAGGAGGTGTTGCAGAACTCATTTGTCCTAAAGAAGGAGAAACTAATGATGAATGTGTTGAAGAAGCAGGAACAGAGGACGAAGATGTGGAGGAATCAGAAGCAGAAGAACCAGAACTTGGACCAGTAGTCTTAAAGGTTAAATCCTTATGAATAATTTTACTCGCTAACTGACCTAGTTTGTGAGCTCTATTATACATAAAGCTCAACGGTTTAGCAGGGTTTAAGACCATATCAATTAAGCCACGTCCGCCATCTTGACCATCGCCTGATGCAATGCGAGCTCCTTCAAAAATCAGTGCTAAGACAGCAAATGCAGCCAAACCAGTATATCTTAATATCGGTTTTGCAAGCGCCGTTGCGGACGTTGCGGACGAGATAGTGCCAATAGCAGCACCAGCACCAGCACCAACAACTCCTCCAACAACTCCTCCAACAACTCCTCCAAGCTTCCCTAAAGGCGAACCAAATTTATTCAAAATATTATAACCAAGTTTCGTTCCTTTATAACCTCCATAAATTGAAGCTACAATAGGAGACCCCAAAACACCCAAAGAAGCTGCTATAGGTTTATCAAATTTGTCTAAAGAAGAAAAATTACCAGATGTAATTAATTCAGATATAAGGTTTTGTTTACCAAGTTTTCTGCGATTAGGAATATCGTTATACGTTTCCCAAGCAGCCTTTGTAAATTGATGTTCAGTTTTTTTCATAGCAGCAAACATACGTCGTGTATCAATTGCCTCCATACCTTGATGCCAATAGTGATGACTTTTTGATTGTCCATAACCTGTACGATTTTTAAAATACTTAAAACCATGCTTTTTAAAATCTTCAGAAAATCCCACAATAGCTCCCAATGTAGGCACCAAAAATCCTCCTAACATAAATGGAACAATATTAGACGATTTAAGACCTATACCACTATGATGAGGAATATTATCAAACTGTCTACCATACATGTCCGTCGAAGATTTTTGTTTCTCAGTTGCATCTGCAGGCACTGAAGCAGTTGAAGACGTCGTGCTTCCGGCACTACTACCAGAAGAAGATCCAAACCCCGAACCAGCAACAGTTGCCGAAGGATGTGAAGACATCCCTGGAGCTGTTAAAGGTGATATTATTCCAGGAGATACTAAACTCCCAGGTTGCTGACTCGATGGCGCTTGATAATCGGCTGTATGTCGAAGCTTACCAAAAAAATAATGTCGAAGCGCAAAAGGATTTCGTAAATAACGTCCAGCAAAAGCCCCCACTCCTGCACCAATCAAACCCAATAATGGTGCAGCAATAATACCGACAGGAACTGACAATGCAAGAGTAATTCCTGCAGAAAATCCAATCCCAGCACCACCAGTTGCTGCCATAGAATCAAATGTTGCGCCTGCAAAAGATGGGTTTTCTTTTAGTTTTGCATCAACACCCAACCAGCTACTTAATCCATAACCTGGTTGATAGTCAGCTCTTGTTGCAGCATTAATTGTTCCTGCAATTTTGTTAATATGACGAAGAACTTCAATCTCAGTACTATGTTCACTACGAACAGATTCTAATAACTGCAACGCCCGATCGTGATTGCCTTCTTCTACATTTTTTAAAATATCTTCGAAATGATTCTGAGCTGTGTCAGACAACTGAGATAATTCTGTTAACATATTGGTTAAATTTTTCTTAAACTCTTCATTTTTAAAATTTTTCTGTAATCTCTGCTGTCTATTTTCAGTTTTTTCAACTTCAAGAATTTTATTTTTAAGATGTTTTAACATCATTCGTTTCATAAAGCCTTTACTATCAATGTCTTTATCTGATTTTAACCGACCAGTTTTTTCATCAATCAACTTATCACTAGAGTCCCATTTAGGCATAAAATCTTGTTTTAATTTTGATGCTAAAGCCTTTTGAGCCAGCATAGAATCTTGAATAAGTTTTTTCATTAATTCAATATTACCTTGCGTAATTTCTGCCATTAATATGGCGTTTTCAAGATCAGATGTATCTGCAAAATTGCTCAAGGAACGTCCAAATTCAGATAAATCATTGCCACCAAAAAAAGCCGTGCTCCAACCACTATCCGAATGGTATGCAACTGCTTTCATAGAGTCATCAAAATTTTCATCCTGAACCTCTGCATTTCCAAGGCCCTGTATTCCACCAGAATCTGAGCGACTATCCATATCTTGATCTTGATCACCAGGATCTTCTGATTCATTTTCCATAACAGATTTTGCACCAGCTGCAATCATGGCATCAGAAATAACCATAGCCATTAAAGGGCTCATGTAGTGATCTACCTGATTTAAAAATTTCATATATTTTTTTTCGCGAAATTGATCGGATCCATTTTTTGCAAATCGTTTTGTTTGACTTAAATCATTCTTTGATTTATTTGAAGGTAAAACACTTTTTACAGTGTCTACAACTTTCCTAACCCCCCTACCAACATTATCAACCACAGACGAAATCGAAAAACCAGTTGCTGCGTTATAAAGATGACCAGCAATTTTTTTTGCAGAAGATTTTTTGTCTTTCCCTCTATTTTCATTAGACTCTGCACGTTTTTCACGATTTTTCATTGTTCGTGCCTTCGATTGTTCCATTGCAACCATAACACCTTGCATTGTCGCCTGACGAACTTCTTGCAAGGCTTGATCGGCAATATTTGCAATATTTTTTGATGCATTAAAGACAGTATCTAAAGATTTAAGTTCACTTTGTTTTTGTTGATTAATAATCCTACTAATCCCTCTTCTGGCAGAACTTGCAGACAACCCGCTGATTTCCGCCATTTCATCTAAAATAGCATCACGCTCAGCATCATTAAGTTTTTGTAATAGTTCTATTTTTCTAAATCGTTTTTTTGCACGAGATTTTGCCTTAGCTAAAGCAGCTTTATTAACAGTAATACCACCCCGGGCATTCAATTTCATCGTTTTATCCGGCGTCAACGACTTTAAATCTTGTTTATGACCTTCTTTTTGAATCTTATCAATTTCTTTACCCCGTTTACCTGCTTCACTAGTATCTTCTTCTTTTTCACTATACTGTATAATCT
>JAYOLY010000038.1:7937-13775 GCA_038120575.1 Rickettsiales bacterium | reverse complement strand
AATTATGTTACAGTCAAGCTTCCATCTGGAGAGGTTAGGTTGATTCATAATGATTGCCTAGCTACTATCGGTCAAGTTAGCAATACTGATCAAAAAAACATCGTTCTTGGAAAAGCTGGTGCAAAGAGATGGAAAAGAAGAAGATCTACTGTTAGAGGAGCTGTCATGAATGCTTGTGATCATCCTCATGGTGGTGGTGAAGGTCGTGCCCCTGTTGGTCAAGCTTCTCCTCGTACTCCTTGGGGTAAACCAGCTTTAGGTAAAAAAACTCGTAGAAATAGATCATTAAATCACATAATAACTAAAAAGTAAGGAGAAATGAGTTGTCTAGATCACTAAAAAAAGGCCCTTTTGTTGATGAGCATTTACTTAAAAAAATTGAAAATGTAAATTCATCGGGAAAAAAGAAACCAATCAAAACTTGGTCGAGAAGATCAACAATTATCCCCGAGATGATTGGAATTAATATCAGCGTATATAATGGTCGAAAATTTGTTACTATATTTATTCAGGATGGTATGATTGGTCATAAACTTGGTGAATTTGTACCTACTAGAACTTTTAGATCTCATGTAAAGGGTAAAAAATAATGAAAAAATCTAATTATGATGCTTACGTTGAAGTTAACTTTCTTTTAGAAAATCCTTTCAAACTTAGAAAGGTTGCAAATATTATCAGAAATAAACCAGTATTATACTCACTACAATTACTCAAAACTATGCCTCAAAGAGCTGCTGAGGTTATTTATAGAGCATTACATTCAGCATATTCAAATGCCAAATTTAAAAATATAACAGAAACTAATTTAATTGTTGACTCAATTATTATTGATGAAGGCGCACGTCATAAACGTTTTCAAGCTCGAGCAAGAGGCAGGGGGTTCCAAATTTTAAAACGTTCAAGCCATATCAAAATTGGTCTTAAATCTATGGAAGGAGAAAAAAATGGGTCAAAAAGTTCATCCTAAGTTATTTAGATTAGGCATTACAGACGATTGGGATAGTATATGGTTTGAGGAAGATGGTTATAAAAAAAATCTTCTTGAGGACTATATTATTCGAAAATTTTTAAATAATGAGCTATCACGGGCTGGTTTATCTAAGCTAAGAATATTGCGTAAATCAGATCAACTCGAAGTTCATGCTCTTGTATCTAGACCTGGTATAATTTTTGGTAAATCTAGTCTTGATCTCGAAGTTATAACAGATCAACTTCAAAAAAAGATTAAAAAAAAGTTATCTATTAAAATTATTGAGAATAATAATCCTGATAATACAGCAACATTGCTTGCTTCATGGATATGTGCACAAATTGAAAAAAGAGTTCCTTTCAGAAGAGCTATGAAGATGGGTATGCAAAAATGTTTGAAATCAGGAGCTAAAGGTGTTAAAATTCTCTCTTCTGGACGATTAGGTGGAGTTGAGATAGCACGTAGCGAAGGTTACAAAGAAGGTAAAGTTCCTCTTCATACATTACGAGCTGAAATTGATTACGCCCTTAAAGAAGCCAAAACAACTTACGGAATTATTGGTGTAAAGGTCTGGATTTACAAAGGTGAAAAAATAAATAGGAAGGAGTCTGAACTTGTTAAGCCCAAAAAAAACTAAGTTTAGAAAATATCAACGTGGTAGAAACAGAGGTAAAGCTACATCGAACAATTCAATTGCTTTTGGTGATTATGCATTACAAGTCTTAGAGTGTGCTTTTATTACTGATAGACAGATAGAATCTGCAAGACGTGCTCTTACACGTTATATGAAAAGATCTGGTAAAGTCTGGATAAAAATTTTTCCTGATAAAAGTATTACAAGATTGCCAGCTGAAACCAGAATGGGAAAAGGTAAGGGCAATCCTGAATTTTGGGCGGCTCCTGTAAGATCTGGAAACATAATTTTCGAGATTAGTGGTGTTGAAATTGAAATAGCTAGGGAAGCTTTAAGACTTGCTTCACACAAGCTTCCAGCTAAGACTAGATTTATTTCTAAGGAGTTTAACTTATGAAATACAAGGAATTATTAGGTAAATCTATTAAAGATGCAAATCTATTATTAGAAACTATTTACAGTGAATACCAGGAAACTTTTGTTACTAAAAGTGATCCGAATTCTTTACTTAAGGTTCGTAAAAATTGCAAAAAAAATATTGCACGTATAAAAACTTATTTAAATTCGATTGGAGATAAAAGTGACTAATAATAGAATCAATAACAAATCAAAAAAAACTGGTGTTTTAATCAAGATTTCTTCTGAAAAAACCTTGTCAGTAAAAACAGAGTATAGGATATTCCACCAGAAATATAAAAAAATTATTAAAAAGAGTAAAAATTATTCTATACATTTCGATACAAATGAAAAGCTTGAGATTGGTGATCTTATTGAGTTCATGAGTTGTAGACCAATAAGTAAAACTAAGAAGTGGGTCTACACTAGAAAGATAAAGGGAAAATCATGATACAAAGTGAGTCAATTTTAGAGGTAGCGGATAACTCTGGTGCTAAAAAGTTACTGTGTATAAAAGTTTTAGGTGGTTCTAAAAGAAAGTATGCCTCTATTGGAGATAGAGTTAAATGTGTTGTTAAAAAAGCTGCACCTCAGGGAAACATTAAAAAAAGTGAAATAGTTCTTGCTGTTATTGTAACAACAAAAAAATCTATTAAACGTCAAGATGGAACTGTTGTCAGATTTGATCAAAATTCTGCTGTTATAATTTCTGAAGATGGGAATCCTAAAGGAACTAGAATCTTTGGTGCAATTCCCCGTGAATTAAGAGAAAAAAATTACATGAAAATTATTTCGCTTGCAGAAGAAGTGATTTAAGAGGATCTAATATGAAAAAATTTAAGAAAAATGATAAAGTCATCGTAATTTCAGGGAAAGATAAAGGTAAGATTGGAGTTGTTCAAACTTGTAAAGAATCTTACATAACAGTAGAGGGTGTGAATAATTCTGTAAAAAAACATGTAAAGCCAAATCAAACTGACAAAGGCGGAATTATAAATTTGACAAAGCCGATCCATGTAAGTAATATTATGCACTACGATACAGATTGTAAATCTAAATCCAAAATTAGCTTTATTTTAAAAGATAACAAAAAAATAAGAATTTACAAAAAAAATAAAAAAGAATTAGCTGAGTAAAAAAATGAGTAATAATGTAGTAAATATTAAAGAAAAATATAAAAACGAAGTTGTACACTTAATTCAAAAAAAGTTCAATACAACCAACATTATGTCAATTCCAAAATTTACAAAAATTGTAATCAATAGAGGCTTGGGTGAAGCAGCTAACAACAATAAAATGATTGAGTTTACCGTAAATCAATTCATTGCAATTACTGGACAAATCCCTCAATTAACCCGTTCAAAAAAAGCTATATCTAACTTTAAACTCAGAAAAGACCAGATTATTGGTTGTAAAGTTACTTTAAGATCTCAAAAGATGTATGATTTTTTAACAAAGTTTATAAATATAGTTCTCCCTAAAATCAGAGACTTTAGAGGTCTATCAAAACGTTCATTTGATGGTAAAGGGAATTATACAATTGGCATTGATGAAAGTAGAATTTTTTCTGAGTTTGATACAGATTTTGAAAAAGATTTGGGATTTGATATTACTTTTGTTACAACTGCTAATACTGATGAAGAAGCTTTATTTCTTCTTGAATCAATTGGGATTCCATTTAGAAAATAATTTACAAGGAAACAATATGGCAAAGAAATCAAAAATAGAAAATAATAAGAAAAAAATTGGAACTGTTCAACATAGAAATAGGTGCAATATTTGTGGACGTCCAAGAGGTTTCATGAGATTCTTTGGTATTTGCAGGGTTTGTTTTAGATCAATGTCGGTTAATGGTTTTTTTCCCGGTGTTAGAAAATCTTCGTGGTAATTAGGAGTATAATATGACAATAGTTGATCCAATATCAGATTTATTTACTAGAATTCGAAATTCTCTTAAAGAAAAACATGAGAGTGTTATGGTTCCTTATTCTAAAAATAAATTCATTATACTTAAAATTTTAGAATCTCATGGTTTCATCAAAAACTTTTATATTCAAGATGAATCACTTGTTCAAAAGTATATCAAAATAAATTTAAAATATACCAAGAGCGGAAAGCAAGTTATATCAGAGTTAAAGCGAGTATCTAAGTCAAGCAAAAGGGTTTATGTAAAAAAGTGTGAAATACCAAAAGTATTATCAGGTTTTGGTCTTTCAATTGTATCTACATCAAAAGGTATTATGTCTGGAAAAGACGCCAGACTAAAAAATGTTGGTGGAGAATTAATGGGAATAATTTGGTAGGTGATTTATGTCTAGAACAGGAAATAAATTAATAGAATTTAGCGAAAAAGTTAAACTTTCAATCAATGAAAACCATATCATGGTAACTGGTCCACTTGGAGAAATAGATTGTCCCAAGTTTGATAAACTAACTTATGAATTATCTGATAGTACTTTAAAGATATCACGAGCTGACAATGATAGAGCTTCCAAAGAATTGCATGGATTAAGTAGATCATTAATCTATAACGCTGTCCAAGGTGTATCGTCAGGATATGAAAAGTATTTATATTTACAAGGTATTGGATATAGAGTTCAGTTAAAAGGTAAAGACTTTGAATTCTCATTAGGTTATTCTCATCCTGTTGTATTCAAAGCTCCTCAAAATATTACATTTAAAGTTGATGGCCAAAATAAATTTTCAGTTAGCGGGATCTCTAAGGAAATTGTTGGTCAAGTATGTTCTGATATTAAAAAGCTTAGAAAAAAAGATTCTTATAAGGGTAAGGGTATATTTTTTATAGATGAAAAGATTGTCAAAAAACCTGGTAAGAGTATTAAAAAGTAGGTGTTAGTATGTCAAAGAATAAATTAAAGAAAAGATCAAACATATCAAGATTATCAAATTCACGATGTAGATTATCAATTTTTAGATCAAATAAAAATATTGTTGCTCAAATCATTGATGATTTTGCTAGAAAAACTTTAGTATCCGCTAGTTCTTTAGAGTTAAAAAAAACTGTTTGCGCCGAGACTTCAGCTTCAGTTGGTAAATTACTTGCTGAGAAGGCTTTAAAACAAAAAATCACAAAGATTTACTTTGATCGAAAATCTAAATCATATTCTGGAAATATAAAAATATTATGTGATAATGCACGAGAGACTGGTTTAGATTTTTAGATAAGGAGATAATATGAATAGACATTCTCAAAAAACTAATGATAATGAAAATAATGACTTTGAAAAAGTAGTCAAAATAAATCGTGTTACAAAGGTTGTTAAGGGCGGTAAAAGATTAGCTTTCAGATCATTTGTTATATGCGGTGACCAGAAAGGATCATTTGGTATGGGGTTGGGTAAATCGAAAGAGGTTCCTTCTTCTATCAAAAAAGCTATTGAAAGATCCAAAAAAAATTATTCAAAAATTAATATTCTTAACGACACTATTCCTCATGTTGTTTACGGACAGTTTGGTGCATCTAGGGTTATTATTAGACCAGCTAAAAAGGGAACTGGGGTTATTGCTGGTGGTTCTGTTAAGGTTATATTAGAAGCAATTGGAATTAAAAATGTTGTAGCAAAATCACTTGGTTCTAGAAACCCTATTAATGTAGCCCGTGCAACATATGATGCTTTAATTAAATGTAAGGATTTAGAAACAGAGCAAGTTGACCGTGATATTATTATATCCATCAATAATCATAACTAGGAGCACACAAATGTCAATTAACAATTTGAAGCCAACTAAAGGTTCAAAAAAAGATAAAACTAGAAAAGGTAGAGGTAATGCCTCAGGTAAGGGTGGTGAGTCCGGTAGAGGTCATAAAGGTCAAAAG
>JAYOLY010000038.1:5488-7927 GCA_038120575.1 Rickettsiales bacterium | reverse complement strand
GCTATTCAAAGCGTGCCGGTTTTGAAGGTGGTCAAAACCCTCTTTACATAAGATTGCCAAAGCTTAAAGGTTTTAAACCTCAAAAAAGAGTAATTTATGATATCATAAACTTAGATCTTTTAAATTCATTATTTTCGGATGGTGATACAGTTGATATTGATTCTTTAGCTACAAAAGGTATTATATTTTCTTCAAATAAATTTAAAATTCTCTCAAATGGAGAATTAGATAAGAAACTCAATATTTCAGCTCATAAATTTTCTAAAAATGCTATAAAGTTAATTGAAAAATATAATGGTTCAGTAACTTATTTATAGTCAATGAATTTTTTAAAAGCAATCAATAATATTCCTAATTTAAGATCTAAAATATTATATGTTATTATAATAATCTTCCTTTATAGATTAGGTTCCCATATATCTATCCCAGGTATGAACATGTCTGAATTATCTCAAATGTTTTCAAACAATTCAGTTTTGGGTTTTGTTAATTTATTTTCAGGCGGTTCTTTAAGTAGATTTTCAATATTCGCTCTTGGTATATTACCATACATCAATGCATCTATCATTATGCAGCTTCTCACTATTATTTGGCCTTCTTTAAAAGATTTAGCTGAGGAAGGTATTTCTGGAAGAAAGCAAGTTGCTCAATATACAAGGTATCTAGCTATCTTCTTATCTTTTTTTCAAGCCCTTGTTATGTCTGTTGGATTTAAATCATTTATTTTACCTGAAATCAATTTTTTCTTTTTCCTTTTTTATTCAGTTGCTTCCTTAGTTGCAGGTGCTGCCTTAGTTATGTGGTTTGGTGAACTAATATCTGAAAACGGTATTGGTAATGGTGCTTCCATTCTGATTTTTATTGGTATCATTTCTGAAGTTCCTGTATATATAAACAATACCATTCTTCTTGTTCAATCTGGATCTTCAATTTTTGGTACCTTAGTTATGATCGCTGTATTTATTGGTATAATTGTAGCTATTGTTTTTGTTCAGGAAGCCGAGCGTAAAATTCCAGTTCAGTATGCTAAAAGAGTAGTTGGAAGAAAGATTTATGGTGCTCAAAATACTTATATTCCTTTAAGATTAGTTCAGGGTGGTGTAATGCCTATTATTTTTGCTTCGGCAGTTCTTCAATTTCCACTTTTTTTTAGTCAGTACGTTAATCTTCCTACAGTTCAAAATTTCTTCGATAGATATTATCAATATGATGGCATTGCATATAATTTATTTTTTTGTTTTTTGATTTTCTTTTTCACTTATTTTTATACAGCTATTACTTTTAATCCACAAGAACTTGCAGATAATGTTCGCAAACATGGTGGATTTATTACTGGAGTTAGACCTGGAAAGTCAACAATTGAGTATCTTGAAAAAATTATAACAACATTAACTCTCATTGGTGCTTTTTTTCTTTCTTTTGTTGCACTTTTACCAATCATTGCTGCTAATCTTACTAAGATTACCTCTTTTATGGGTCTTGGTGGAACGGCTTTATTAATTATTGTTGGCGTATCACTTGATATAGTTAAGCAAATCGAATCATTAATTTTATCCCGTCAATATGATAATTTCGCAAATGAATAAAGCAATCATTATTCTAGGAGCACCAGGATCTGGTAAAGGTACACAATCAAATCTATTATCCGAGTATCTTAATTATAGTCATTTTTCAATGGGTGATCTCGTTAGATTTCAGCTAAAACAAAAAACATCTTTAGGCTTAAAAATGCAAGATTATATCGATAAAGGTGATCTTGTTCCTGATGATTTAATTATTGATATATTTAAAGATAATGTTTTAAATTCATCTCTTGATAAATCTTTTATTTCTGATGGTTTTCCAAGAACATTAAATCAAGCTCAGAAACTCGATAAAATGCTTGATATGTTTTCTTTTTCATCTCTTATTTTATTAATTGATGTTCCAGAATCAAACCTTATTGATAGGTTACTAAATCGTAACAGATTTGATGATAAAATCGCTATTATTCACAATCGCCTTAAGACCTACTATTCAGAGACATCACCTATATTAGAGTACTACTCCGATCGTGTTATTAAAATCAACGGAAATGATGATGTAGATTCTATTTTTAATAGTATTAAGAGTATTATAATTAGTACTTAACAAAAAAAAAAAAAATGTGTATAATTTAATACCTTTGAAATTATGAATAAAAAAGATGTAATAGAAGTTGAAGGAGTTGTTAAAGATTCATTACCTAATGCGCAGTTCAAAGTCGTATTAGATACTGGTCAAGAAATTCATGCTCATATATCTGGTAAAATTAGAAAAAGATATATTAGAATTTTAGTCGGGGATAAAGTTAAGATAGAAATTTCTCCTTATGATTTAACAAAGGGAAGAATAGTATACAGGAAAAAATAAATTAAGAAAGTTAGACCAACTGTTAAAAAAATTTGTAAAGATTGTAAA
>JAYOLY010000038.1:0-5478 GCA_038120575.1 Rickettsiales bacterium | reverse complement strand
AATTTGTTAGAAGAGGAAGAGTCTTACGTGTCGTTTGTAAAATTGCTAAACACAAGCAGCGTCAGGGCTAGATATTAAAAAGGAGTTTTTATGGCTAGATTAGTCGGAGTAGATTTACCCAAAAATAAAAGAATTATCATTGCCCTTACATATATTCACGGTATCGGATTATATTTATCAAATAAAATATTAAATAAACTCAAAATAAACAAAGATACTAGAGTTAAAGATTTAACTGAAAAAAATATAGTCGATCTCAGATCTGAAATACAAAATTATATCACTGAGGGTGATTTGAAGAGGGTTGTTGCACAAAATATCAGAAGACTTAAAGAAATCACTTCTTTTAAAGGTCTTAGGCATTCAAAGAATCTTCCTGTCAGGGGACAAAGAACGCACACAAATGCTAGAACAAAAAGAGGTAAACGAATAGCGATTGCAGGCAAGAAAAAAGTAACAAAGTAATTCGCATTTCATCGGAGGACTGACTTGAAACAAAAAAAGAAAAAAACAAAAAAGCATATAGAGAATGGGGTAGCTCATATAAAATCTACTTTTAACAATACAGTTGTTACTATTACAGATCAAGAAGGTAATGTTATTTCCTGGTGTTCAACAGGAATGGCAGGATTTAGTGGTACTAAAAAAGGAACGCCTTTTGCTGCACAGCAAGCAAGTGAAATTGCAGCTAAGAAAGCAATTGAATTAGTTGGTATGTCAAAGGTAATTGTTTACGTCAAAGGTCCTGGTTCAGGTAGAGAAACGTCCATTCGAGCTCTACAGTCTACAGGATTGGATGTGGAATCAATTAAAGATGTAACACCTATTCCACACAATGGGTGTCGTCCAAGAAAAAGAAGAAGAGTTTAAAATTATTTAGGAGGTTTTCAGTGGTATCAATTAATACATGGGTTAAATATGAAGAAAAAGAAGATTCTACAGGAATATTCAAGATTCAACCTTTAAAAAAAGGTATGGGGCTTACTCTTGGTAATGCTCTTCGTAGAATATTGCTTTCAAGTCTGTCAGGATCTGCGGTTGTAGGTATTAAAATCAAGGGTGTAACTCATGAATTTTCTACTATCCCAAATGTTGTTGAAGATGTGCTAGAAATTATTTGCAATGTAAAATCTTTAATTATTAAGAATGATAACGATAGCGACACAATAATATCGCTTAAATCCAAAGGGAAAAAAGTTATTACAGCAAAAGATTTGAATTGTCCTCAAGGAGTTGAGGTAATCAACAAAAATCAACACTTATTTCAAATGCTTGACAAAGCAGATATTGATTTAGAAATTTTTGTTACAAATGGTGATGGTTATTTAGGCGTTAAAGATACGGTGTTATTGAATGATTCCTCTGATATTGAGTTTATTAGCTTGGATGCCTCTTTTTCACCAGTTACTAAGGTGAATTATGAAGTTACAAGCATTAGGGTTGGAAAGGCGCTTGATAATGACTTACTTACGCTTACTGTTCAAACCAATGGCACTACATCCCCTGAAACATCTGTAATTGAAGCTGTCAAAATCTTAAAGGATGAGCTTATTATTTTTGATTCCATAAATGTTCAACCTGAGCAAGAAGATATGGACGTGTCTCAAGCTGATGAAAAGCTTAAATCCATATTAAGCATGTCAATTGATGATTTGGAATTATCTGCTAGATCTTCTAATTGCCTAAGAAGAGCTGGTATTGAACGTATCAGTGAGTTGCTTCAAAAAGATATGTCTGAATTATTTCAAATCAAAAACTTTGGAAAGAAGAGTGCTGATGAAATTAATGGTAAGTTAAATCAGTTTGATTTAGCACTGAGGGAAGCTTAAATTGAGACATAGAAAATCAAATAAAAAATTAAATAAACCTACGGATCAAAGACTAGCTTTATTAAAAAATTTAGCGATTTCTTTGATTGAGCATTCTAGGATAATTACTACTCAAACAAGAGCAAAACAAGCTCAGCGATTTGTAGAATTACTGGTAACTAAATCAAAGGTAGATAGCGTTGAAAATAGACGATATGTTATGAAAAAACTTAATAATAAAATTGCTTTAAAAAAGTTATTTTCACTTTCCGAGAATTTCAAAGACCGTAAAGGTGGCTACACTAAATTAATTAATGTAGGTTTTAGACGTGGAGATTCCGCTACATTATCTCTATTAGAGTTTGTTAACTAATTACAAAGTTCATATTAGTTATGATGGAAGTTATTTCCATGGTTCACAAAAGCAACCTTTCAAACCAACCGTACAAGGTGTTGTAGAAGATAGGCTCAATATCTTTTTTGAGGATATACAGAAAGTTATATTTTCAGGAAGAACAGATACTGGAGTTCATGCTAACGAGCAAGTCTTCAATTTTTATTCTATGCGTATGATTCCTCCTAAAAATCTTCAATATGCTTTAAACAATGAACTTGATCATGTTAGAGTTGATAAAATTGAATATGCTCCATTAGATTTTAATGCTAGATTTTCTGCAAAATATCGTCATTACGTCTATGTTTTTACCGATGAGGTTATACCTGTTAATTTAACCAATTATATCTCTTTTTTTAATGGTGTTATTGATACAAATTTAGTTCATAAATTTTTAGAAATAATTTCTGGCTCTCATTATTTTGATATCTTTAAAAAAGAAGGCTCTAAAACAACTTCAACATTTAGGACTTTATATTCCACATATTTTTCAGCTGATGAATTTAAAGTATTAACAGATTTAAAAAAAAATATTAAAATATACAAAATTGAAATTATTGGTAATTCTTTTTTATACCGAATGGTTAGAAATATTATAGGTTGTTTATTTAATATTTTAAATAATAAAATTACCATCGAAGAATTCAATGATTCTTTTATAAAGCGAAAAAAACTATTTAATTATACTCCTGCTGATGCCTGTGGATTATATTTAGATAAAATTGTATATTAAGGACTTATTAAATGAAAAAGCAAAAAACTACTTATAAATCTGACAATGATGTTCGAGAATGGCATCTTATTGATGCTAAGGATCTTATTCTTGGTAGACTTTCTACTAATATCGTTAAACTTCTTTCAGGAAAAAATAAATTCACTTACAACCCTGCTGTAGATAATGGAGATTTTGTTGTTGTTACTAATATTAATCAGATTAAACTGACTGGAGATAAACAAAATCAAAAGATTTATTATTCACACTCTGGATATCCTGGGGGACTTAAAGAGACTCCTTTCTTGAGATTACTTGATAAAAATCCTGAAAAAATCATATTTTCTGCTGTGAAAGGTATGTTACCTAAAAATAGGCTAGCCCCAAAAATGATGAAACGACTGAAGTTGTATTCAGGTTCTGATCATCCTCATGAGGCACAGCTTAAAGTTAAATCTACTGCTGAGGAGACAAAAAATGTCCAATAAATCAAAATTAAAAGTATCATCCAAAAATAACTATGGTACAGGAAGACGTAAATGTTCTATAGCAAAAGTTTGGTTGTTTGAAGGCTCTGGTGTTGTTTCTGTAAATAATATGACCCCTGAAGAATACTTCAACAATAAATATTCGATCAAACAATTAACATTACCCTTATCAATTACCTCTTTATTAAACAAGTACGATGTTAAAATTTCTGTTTTAGGGGGTGGGAAATCCTCACAAATTGATTCCTGCGCGCTTGGATTAAGTCGTGCGCTAGTTGACATGGACCCTTCCTTAAAACCTGCATTAAAGGAATTTGGTTTATTGACAAGGGACCCAAGAGTTAAAGAACGTAAAAAATATGGATTACGCGGAGCAAGAAAAGCACCTCAATATAGAAAGCGATAATGTTCAAAATCAAAACTTTTAATAAAATTGATTCAGATGGACTAAGCGTCCTCAATTCTGAAGAGTTTAATATTAGCTCTTCAGAAGAAACACCGGATGCAATTTTATGTAGAAGTTATAAGCTTCATAATGAAGAGTTTCCAATGTCTGTTAAAGCTATTGGAAGAGCTGGAGCAGGAGTTAATAATATTCCTGTTGATAAGTGTACAGAAAAAGGCATTGTAGTCTTTAATACACCTGGTGCAAACGCTAATGCAGTTAAGGAGTTAGTTTTAACAGGTATGTTAATGTCTGCTAGAAATATATATCAAGGTATACGATATGTTACTTCACTTGATGTCGAATCTGATAATATTTCAGAACTTGTAGAGAATAATAAATCTAAATTTAAAGGTACTGAGTTAAAAAATAAAAAGCTTGGTGTTATTGGGTTAGGTGCAATTGGCGTTCTTGTTGCAAATGCAGCTGAAAAATTTGGATTAACCGTTATGGGCTACGATCCATATCTAACTGTTAATAGAGCTTGGGGCTTATCGAGTTCTGTTATTCAATCTCAAAACCTTAAACAGTTGCTTTCAGAGTGTGATTTCATATCACTACACATGCCATTGAACGATAATACTATAAACTTTTTTGATGAAGAAAAAATTAGTCTTGTAAAAAATAATTGTACAATCCTTAATTTTTCTAGATCTGAAATTGTAAATACACAATCAATTATAGAAGCATTAAAATCAAATAAAATATATAAGTATGTGTCTGACTTTCCTACAAATGATTTAATTAAATTACCAAATTATTTAGGGTTCCCACATTTGGGTGCCTCTACAGAAGAAGCAGAAAAAAATTGCGCATTAATGATCTCATCTCAGATTAAGGACTATCTTCTAAATGGAAATATTAGTAATTCAGTGAATTTCCCTAATTGCTCTTTGCCAAGATCTGGTGTTTCAAGAATTACCATTGCAAATAATAATATTCCAAATATGGTTGGTCAAATATCAGCTATATTAGCTAATGAAGAAATAAATATTACAGAAATGCTAAACAAGAGCAAATCTGATCTAGCTTATACCATTATAGATTTAAACAAATCAGTCTCATCCGATTTGCTATCAAAAATTGAATCTATCCCAGGTGTATATTTCGTAAGATACTTTTCTTAATTATAGTGAACGTTCCAAATATTTCATTCTAAAATCCAACTTAATACGTATCTTTAAAAAAAAATTATTGACTTATTAAATATAATAAGTTACTATTCTCCAGCTTAATTAATTAGACCTTTGAAATTTAAATAACAAGCCTATAATAATGTTTGTGAGTGTTTTCTTTAATCAATTTTTTTAATCAACTAAGAGTTTGATCCTGGCTCAGGATGAACGCTGGTGGCGTGCCTAACACATGCAAGTCGAACGAACCTTCGGGTTAGTGGCAAACGGGTGAGTAATAAATAAATAATTTACCCCATAGTCTGGGATAACTTTTTGAAAAGAAAGCTAATACCGGATACTCTCAATATGTCGCATGATTTTTGAGGAAAGTTTTTCGCTATGGGAAAAGTTTATTTCCAATTAGTTTGTTGGTAGGGTAATGGCCTACCAAGACTACGATTGGTAGCTGGTCTGAGAGGATGATCAGCCACACTGGAACTGAGACACGGTCCAGAC
>JAYOLY010000037.1:0-14207 GCA_038120575.1 Rickettsiales bacterium | reverse complement strand
CTGGATTAGATGCCTCACTTACAGGTGAACTTTCTGGATTAGATGCCGCACTTAAAACAGAATCATCTGGTGATTGTTCTTCTAATAACGACATTAAAACCTCGATCATGGCGAGTTTGGGATGATCTGCGGAGAGTAACCCTACTAGTTTTTTTAAATTAATTAAAAAATTTGATTGAGTCTTTAGTATAGCTATCATACTAACATTTTCTCCAGCAGATGTTTTTTTCAAAGTCTCATATTGATCTAAAAAATCATGAATATTTTTGGCTATGGATAAGCGTAAATTATGAATATCGTTAACTTTGTCTGGGGATAGATTAAGTAGTAAAGTGGATAGTTTCGATTTATCTATAAGAAAATCCATCAAGTTTATTAAGACTTCGTGTATTAAATTTTCATCAGATTGGCTTACAGCAGAATGGTGACTACCTATAGTTGTCGTACTCTCAACTTCAGTGCGAGTTAGAGATCCAGCACCACGGGTAGAAGTGGTATTCTGTGATGCCTGAAGATTATGTATCCTACTGTAAACATTTTGACGAAGTGCCTGAACTTGTTGGCGCAGAGCCTCTGTAGATGCTTGTTCATGTCTTATTTTAGCAGGAGTAGCTGTCGTGCTCGGAACTTTAATATGTGTTGGAGATGTAGCACTAGTATCAGGAGTGGGTGTGATTGATTTCGGTAATTCTTGCTTATTAGTTGCAGGTTTTATATTCCACTTTTCGTAAATTTCATTACGAAGTGCCTGAACTTGTTGGAGCAGAGCCTCTGTAGATGCTTGTTCAGATCTTATTTGATCAGGTTTTGATTCAGGGGTAGACGCTGAGGAAACAGGTTTAGTTGCCGTACTTTTAACTTCAATGGGAGTTAGAGATCCAGCACCACAAGTGGGTTTTTGTGGTGCCGGCTGAACTAGTTGTTGTTGCCGGTGTAGTAGTCCCCAATTCGGATATTGAGTAGGGACCTGTTGTGGACCCCCGTACCCATAAACTGGTTGTGTTTGTTGGTGTTGTGTATACTGATAAACTTGTTGTGGCATAGGGGCAACGTATTGTTGCATTGGTGCAGGCTGATGAACTGGTTGAATACACTGAACAACTGGGGCACCAGCGCGGCTTAAATTAACTCGTTCTGCTTGCAGAACAGGAACTTGTTGTTGTGCCTGCTGAACTAGTTGTTGTTGCCGGTGTAGTCCCCAATTCGAATATTGAGTAGGGACCTGTTGTGGACCCCCGTACCAATAAACTGGTTGTGGTTGTTGGTGTTGTGTATGCTGATGGACTTGTTGTGGAGCGTATTGCTGGTGTGGTTGTTGCTGCACTTGAAAAAGTTGCTGAGGATAGTGTTGTTGTGCCTGCTGAACTAGTTGTTGTTGCCGGTGTAGTCCCCAATTCGAATATTGAGTAGGGACCTGTTGTGGACCCCCGTACCAATAAACTGGTTGTGATTGTTGATGTTGTGTATGCTGATGGACTTGTTGTGGTTGTCGTGCCCCCTGCAAAAGTTGCTGCTGATGTTGTTGCTGTTGAGGTTTACATAAATAACGAACAACTTGGGGGGCAAGTTGACTGAGTGTTGGGTTCGGTAAACGATTGGACGCTAATATATGCATAAACATTCCTTGTTTTTTAAATTATTTATGTAATTATCGAAAAAAAAAAAAAAAAATTGCATTTTTTTAAGTTTTTTAATGCAGCCCTAATGTCATTGTAATAAAGCAGCTATAATAAACATATAAAATAAATATCTTAAGAATAATAAAAAAATAGATCCCAAATTGGTTATAGTTGTTTAAAAGGTATTATCAATAAAGTTGATGTATAAATACATAAAAACCATTTATACTATTGGGAAGTAAAACAATAAGGAGTCAGCATGAGTGATGTTTCAGTTCTAGGGACAATAAAATTAAGTCTTATTTTAGGAGTAATTCTTTTTTTGGGATTTAAAGCAAGTGTGTATGCAAAAGTTGAGGAGCCAGCATTTAAGTTGATTTCAAAAGATGGTGACATAGAATTAAGACAGTATTCAACACTGACAATGATTCAAACAAACGCGTATTCTAGCGACTCAGATGGGTTTAGAGTGCTAGCTAATTACATTTTTGGTGGAAACAGCGACAATCAAAAAATAGCCATGACAGCGCCTGTTTTAACAGGAAAAATGGAGGCTAATCAAGCCATGATGATGTTTGTATTGCCATCAGAATTTACAACAACAAATGCTCCTCTCCCAAACAATACAGCTATTGTTCTTAAAGAAATCACATTAGATGAAGTGGCAACAATTCGTTTTAAGGGCTATATGTCGGATAAATTAGCCGAAAAAAATACGGCTTTATTAAAACAGTGGCTAGAAAAAAACAATATTGAATATCAAGATTCACCAATGCGAGCTCAATTTAATTCTCCTTGGGTTCCAGGACCATTTAGACGAAATGAAGTGTGGTTGAAAATAAAAAGATAGATCATTTGGTAGCGGGGGCAGGACTCGAACCTGCGACCTTCGGGTTATGAGCCCGACAAGCTACCACTGCTCCACCCCGCGATGTGTAGAAGAAATACTATATCAAGAAGCAAGGCTCTTTTCAACAGATAATATAGTCAAATAATAGACTTTTATTTATAAAACAACAAAAACAATGTCTTTTTTTTATTATTTTTTTTATACTTAATAATCATGAGCTTGGAAACATCTCAATCATTAGAAAATACAACAACAGAAACAAACTCCTATCAAGGATGTGTGGCTGTATTTCATTTAGATTTTAAAAATCAAATGGTCAATCATGATGTTGAAAAAGCGTTAGAAGCGTCTGTGTTGTTTTCAAAATTGGCAAATCAAGTATTATTTGAGTTGATAGATAAAGAACATGAAACCAGACTAAATCAGTTTTTACGGGTTAATCAAGATTCAGGGGCTGTTACAATTAGAACCGTTGGACATCGGGTTGAAGATGTAAGGGCGTTATTGATTTATGCAGGAAAATTATTTGGAGCTTGTTTACTTAATGGCATTCTGATTAACGGAGCAATATCATATGGCTCTGTTTATCTCGATTCTCAATCCACTATTTTTGCAGCAAAAGCATTGCAGCTTGCAGACGCTTTATGTCAAGAAACCGTGTGGTTTGGATTAGTTCTTGAAGACAGTCTTGCCTACTGTTTTGAAGATAGACCCGCTTATGAATCAACCATCCAAGATATCGAATATAATCATTTTAAGATTATTTCACTTTATGACATTCCATGTTCTGGATATACATTAAATTCGTCTATAAAATACCGCCATGTTGTCATTAATTGGCCTATTATGGTTGATAATTTTAGTGTTCGGTTTAAATCTCTTTCAATGGAACAATTTTATCAAGATTTTTCAGATCGCTATGGTGCGTTTAAAACACAATCGCATCGATTTAAATCTCGCTTTTTACATACCTACGATTTTTTACAAGACTCTGTCAACCGAGAGCCCTAAGTTTTCTGGAATTCATATGACAAATAGCAATGGCTAGTCCATCTGCTGCGTCATCAGGTTTGGGTTTATGATCTAAGCAAAGCAGTTTTTGGACCATATATTGAACTTGTTGCTTATCTGCTCCACCATAGCCAGCAACAGCTAGTTTGATTTCATTGGGCTTGTATGACGTATTAATAATATTGGCCTGTTCAACAGTTAAGACCAATACTCCTCTTGCTTGAGCAACAGCAAGCGCTGTTTTTTTGTTTGAACTAAAAAATAGTTCTTCAATGGCCACTTCGTCAATTTGATGAGCGGCAATTAACTTGGCTGTCATGGCGGATAATTCTTTTAATCGAGTTGAAAATGGGGTAGAAGGCTTAGTAACCATTACGCCATAATCAATCAACTTGGCTTTGGATCCAACCATCTCGATGATGCCGTATCCCGTCGTTGCTAGGCCGGGGTCGAGGCCTAGGATAATCATGATATTGAAATATCGCTAACCCAAATAGACAATGTGTCGGCTGGCTTAACCGTATGTCTGAAAACAACACGATTGGTTTTGACTATATCTGTTTGATTGATCACACCATCTACATTAATCCAAGCCTTGCATTCCACTTGTTTAAATTCAGCAATAACAATTTGATCTTGGTTAATAATAATTGCGTTACAGTGTAAGTTAATCGTGCCATTATGATTTGTATGTTCTAAAAAAACAGTGCATGCATCTGCTATGCTCATCCATTGCATGACGCCCATCATAATGGGATTGCCAGGAAAATGACCTTTGTTTAAGGGGTGGTCAGTTGGAAATGTGTAGCGCGTTAAACAGCTGGTATCGCTGAGAATTGAAAGCTGGTCAACTAGCATCATGTTTTCTTGTTTTGCATAACGCTGTTTGTCGATTGTAATTGGCGCTGAGAAAGTTGGAAATTCAGTAGATCTTTTTAAGGAATCTGTATTGTCTTCTTGAAATCCATTCATAAAATAAGCTGTCATCAAACCCGTAGCGGCAACTTGGTTATCAGCAGTTTCAAGACGACCCTCATATTTTAAAAATCCCTTTTTCTGTGATAGTTTTTTGACATGTCCTTTGCAAACGGAATTGGCAGGCAAATCACATATTTTTTCAAATTGGCTTATACCCGTAAAAAAAACAACCTGATCATCAGCTAATTTGCCTGAACAGGTGATGGCGGCTAGTGCCATGATTTCCATAAAAATAGGAGATAAAATGACGCGCTGATTTTGTTTTTCTGTTAAAAAAATATCTCTATCTAATTCGTCTTGATCTTGAATATTGAGCTCTAAGGCTCCTTCTCCATTATATAATTCATCGACAATAATGCGATCTAGCAGTATATTTTCATGTCGATGAATAATGTGTTGTTTGATTTCTTCTTGATTAATGACGATGCTCATTTGTGGGCAAGCTCCTCTCGTAGTTTTTTAAGTGCTTTTGCAAGTAATCTTGAGATATGCATTTGAGATAATTCAAGACGATCTGCAATCTCACTTTGTGACAATCCCCCAAAAAAACGTAAGTATACAATTCGACGTTGTCTTGAAGGAAGTTTTAAAATGCTTTGTTTGAGGGTTTCTTTATTCAACAAGACGTCTTCTTTATCTGACGTTCCAATTTTATCAACGAGGGTAGACCCGCTACTGCTGCTGGAATCGGTATAAGTTGGCGTATCAAGAGAGACAATTCGAGAACTTTGACCCGCTTCCATAGCTTCTAAAATCTTTTCTTCAGACACCTCTAGTTTTTCAGCTAAATAGTCTATTGTAGGATTAAATCCATCCTGCTGACACTGAGCAAGTTCATTCTTGATTTTTGTATAAAGTTCTTGGATTTTTCTTGGAATTTTAACAAGTTTACATTTGTCTCGAAAATAATGCTTTATTTCGCCAATAATGTTTGGAGTTGCAAAGGTAGAAAAGTCGACTTCTCTTGTGACATCAAATCGATCCAAAGCTTTAAACACGGCAATCGAACCTACTTGAGCAAGATCATCAACATCGCTGATATTAAAAGCTAGTTTTCGGGCAATATAAAGAATTAATGGTTTGTAGTTTTCAAGAATTTTTTCTTTTAGAGCTACGTCTTTTGTTTTGCAATATTCAACAACTAATGGATCAATTTTTACTGCCAATACACGGTCCTAACCCCTTTAATTTGAATTAGAATAATAGCATGACTACTGTTATAATTTCAAATTATATGTACCAATTTGATTCAAGAAAAATTAAACAAGGAGATATTTTTATTTGTTTGCCAGGAGGCGATCAATACATCAAAGATGCCAAAAAAAATGGGGCTATTGATGTGGTTCACATGAACAGGCAAGAATTAGCAGCATTTGTAAAACAAAAATTTAATCATCCCTCTGGAAAATTAAGCGTCATTGGCATTACGGGAACAAATGGAAAAACATCAGTCTCTCATTTTGTTTATCAGATATTGTTAAAATTAGGAAAAAAACCGTTTTTGTTAGGCACATTAAACTCTGATCTAACAACACCAGAATCGTTGGATTCTGTGAGGCTAATGGCTCAGCATGTAGATAATGAAGGCACCCATTTTGTAATGGAAGTGTCATCTCATGCCATTAAGCAGGGTCGAATTGCAGAGATAGATTTTGAAATTAAGTGTTTAACCAATATCACTCAAGATCATTTGGATTATCACAAAAGTTTTGAAGAATACAAGCAAACAAAACTATCTTTTTTAACACAGCCCCAAGGAAAAGCCATTTATCCAGACGATTTTTTATCCTTTTCGGTTCCAGAAAATAAACATTTATTGGGACAGTTTAATAAACAAAATCTTCAGGCGGCAAAAGCAATTTTAGTAGCACTTGGATATGAAGACGCTTTGCTAGATTCTCATCTCGAGCAGGTGATGCCTCCTCCAGGACGTTTTGAGCAAGTGTTAGGTTCTCAGCCATTCAAAGTAATTGTCGATTATGCCCATACCCCAGACAGTTTAGCCGCTGTGTTAAAAACGGCAAAAGACTGCTTACTATCAAAATCAGCTCGAGTATTGTGTTTATTTGGATGTGGTGGCGATAGAGATAGAGGCAAACGGAAATTAATGGCCAAAGCGGCGGCAGAGTTGGCTGATTTTGTGGTGATTTCTCAAGATAATCCCAGAACAGAGCATCCTCAACAAATTTTAACCGATATATTAAAAGGAATTCCAAAAAAGTTTGAACACTTTATCATTGAACATGATCGATCAAAAGCCATTCAACTCATTTTAAACATGGCAAAGCCCGATGATATTGTATTGCTTGCTGGAAAAGGCCATGAAACAACCCAAATCCTTGCAACTGGACCCATAGAGTTTGATGATAGAGTGGTTGCAAAAAACCATTTAAAGGTGATGGGCTATCAATGAAAGTTTCTATTGATTCTCGAACAATTCAACAAGGGGATATCTTTATTCCCGTAAAAGGTCCCAATTTTGATGGCCATGATTTTATTGAAGATGTAATTAAAAAAGGCGGAAAAGTATTAAATGTTGATTTGTTTGAGTATGCCAAGTCTTATCGAAAAAAACTAAATTGTAAAGTTATTGCCATAACTGGATCAGCTGGAAAAACAACAGCAAAAGACATGATATCGTCTGTTTTGTCTCAACATTACAGTGTAACTAAAACACATGAAAATCAAAATAACGAGTTTGGGGTTCCTCTTACACTGCTGTCAGCAGATGCTAAGACAGATTTTTTAGTTGTCGAAATGGGAATGAGAAAAAAAGGAGATATTGCCTTTTTAACAAAAATTGTTCAGCCAGATGTTGTCATCATTACAAACATTGGATTAACACATATCGAGTTTTTCAAAAATCAGCGTCAATTATGTCTAGGAAAAGCAGAAATATTTAGAAACGCTCTAGCCTGGCAAACAAAAAAAAGGAGTTGTTTTATCAATTTTAATACACCCTATCATGATGTATTGGTTCAAAAAGCAACAAAAACTGGCTATAGTATTTTCCCCTTTAAAGGCGAAGATAAACTCGCAGAAAATATAAATCTTTGCTATACAGTTGCAAAGCATTTTGATATGGACGAAAAAGCAATTAATAATGGGATTAAAGCCTTTCAAACATCGTCAAATCGATTGAAATTAATTTCAACACGTGTGATTGAATTAATAGATGATAGCTATAACTCCAATCCTGCTGCGGTTGACTATGCGTTGAGTTATCTTAAAAAGTTTAAGGGCCGTAAAATTGCTGTGTTGGGTTCAATGCTAGAGCTTGGAACCTTTTCAAAAAAAGAGCACCAAAGCGTTAAAGATGTTGCTATTCAGCATCAGGTTGATTTATTGCTAACAATAGGAGATGAATTTAAAGGACTATCTTCTAAAAACCTTACTATTTTGCATTTTGAAGATAAACAGTCATTACACACCTATTTAAAACTTGAGTGTAAACAAGGAGACATTGTCTTAGTTAAAGGATCTAGAGGATTAAAAATGGAGGAAACGGTTGAATTTTTACAATCTCAGTTTAATTAACGTATGTGTCATTGCCCTAAGCGCATGGGTAGGGTATGTTGCATTAATTAAACTATTTCATCGCTTTAAAGCCTATCAACCCATTTATGATTTAAGCCCAGAACATCATCAAAAAAAAGCCAAAACACCAACGCTGGGTGGAGTGGTTATGAATCTTGTTTTGTGGGGAGTTTGGCTATGGTTGTTCCGTCACGATCCAAAGGTAACGTGGGCGTTATCACTGTTTACATCGTTTTCGTTTATTGGCGGCATTGATGATATTTTGGCATTGATTAAAAAAAAGAATAAAGGATTAACTGCAAAACAAAAATTTATTCTACAATGTGTGTGTTCATGTGCTTTTATATACTGTTATTCTATTTATTTTTCAGGTCTTGATTGGTGGCATTATATCGTCTACACCTTTGTTATTGTTGGGGCATCCAATGCGACTAATTTAACAGATGGTTTAGATGGCTTATTGGGAGGGTGTAGTGTGATTACATTATGTGGTTTTTTTTACATCATGCTTCAAAGCTATGACCTTGAAATAGCTCAATTTATCATTGTTGTCATAACAATCTTAAGTGTTTTTTTACTATTTAATTGGCATCCAGCGTCCTTGTTTATGGGCGATGTTGGCTCGTTGGGATTAGGTGCTTTGTTTGCTGGCCTTGCCATTATATATGCTGATATTTGGGTATTAATTCCGCTTGGGGCTGTGTATATTTTAGAAACATTATCTGTCATTGTTCAGGTTGGATATTACAAATTAACACAAAAAAGAGTGTTTTTGATGGCACCGCTACATCATCATTTTGAACTGTTAGGATTAAAAGAAATACATGTTGTCATTTTGTTTTATACCATTGCGTTATCTTTTTCATGGTGGGTTTATAGCTAGTTGATTAATTAAACAAATAAAATGATGCAATTAAACATAATAAGGTGGGGCACTGAGCAAGCAAAAAATTGGCTTTATCGTCAAACATACCTTAGTTTTTTTTCCATTGCACTAGCTACTATCTATGTCATTGCATTTAGTGTCTTCTTAACACAATTTGAAGCACTTATTGGATATCATGGATTGTTGCCAGCCCATCAATTTATTGATCTTTTAAAACAGCGAGATATTTCATTTTGGGATAACCCAACCCTTTTTTGGTTCAATTGTGATAATACAAGCTTATGGAGTGTTGGAATCTTGGGACTTTTGTTGAGCGTAACATGTTTAACCGGCTATCAAAATGCCATTGTCTGGTTTTTAATGTGGGTGTGTTACATCTCAATTATGCATGTCGGGCAACAATTTTATGGATATGGTTGGGAAAGTTTATTAAGTGAAACCGGATTTTTTACCATTTTTTTAGCTCCTTTTTTTAAGGTTGCTATTCCAAAACAAAACACAAAAAACAACATCATAACAGTGCTTATATTATGGATTTTATTTCGTAATATGTTTGGAGCTGGGTTAATTAAGTTAAGAGGAGATGCTGCTTGGACAGATTTAACAGCACTATTTTATCACTTTGAAACTCAGCCTATGCCAAATCCATTAAGTTGGTTTTTTCATCACTTACCAAAATCCATGTTAAAAGCTGGTGTTATATTTAATCATCTTATCGAACTTGTTTGTCCTTTTTTATTGTTTATGCCGATTTTTTTTCGACGCATTGGCGCCATTGGCATTATAGTCTTTCAATGTACATTGATTTTAAGCGGAAATTTGTCTTGGTTAAATTATTTAACACTTGTTCAATGTATTCCAGCATTTCAACATAATATCTTAGCGATTAATCGATCATCTCTAAAAAATATACGGCTAAACAGGTTTACTCCAATACTATTTAAAACGTATGGACTGGTTAGTCTGCTTGTCGTTGCCACGTTAATTCTCAGTATTGCTCCTGTTGTAAATATGTTGAGTCCAAGCCAAAAAATGAATATGTCATTTAATCGGGTGCATCTGCTTAATACTTATGGAGCGTTTGGCCATGTGGGAAAAACGCGCTATGAACTTGTTGTTTTGGGAACAACAGACAAAACCATTTCAGACGATACTGAATGGAAAGAGTATTTATTTAAAGGAAAACCCAATCGTCCCGACGATCCATTGCCAGTTATTGCGCCATTTCATTATCGCTTAGATTGGCAAATTTGGTTTGCTGCGATGCCTCCAACGATTAAAGATCCATGGCTGGTACATTTTATTTATAAATTATTAATAAATGATAAACACGTGATTAATTTACTTAAAGAAAACCCTTTTGAAGATGAGGTTCCTACGTATATAAAAATTGATCGCTATACCTATCGTTTTGACAATGATAGGGTCTCATCCAAAAGAACTTGGAAACGAGACTATGTAGGTCAATATTGCCCCCCATTGAAAAAAGATTTTCCAGCTGTAAAGAACTACCTTAAACAATTTGGCTGGCTAAAAGAAAATCAATAGACTAGCGTTTTGGTTTAAATTGTTCAAACGGAGCCAAGTGCTTATACAATTTCTTTTGACGAGTTAATAAGTCATAGTCTTCGTCGCTAAATTTAATAGTTTTAAGAATCTCAAGTATATCAGCGGCATTGTCATGTTCTATGGGTGTTGCTGTCAGAAGATATGGAATCGCTGGAGAGCCCAGTCGTTTAAGAATCTCTTTTGCCATTAACCGACAACTGGGAGTTGCCAATAAATTAATCAATGATGGGATTGCTATATCAAGTCCAAAAATAGTCATCGAAAGAATTATGTGTTGTCTTAATCTTGCATATTTATAAAGTTTAATAATAGGTTCAATACAGGTCTCATTTTTACTTAACGCCATTAAGATGATAGTATGCCGTTGAACCGATTGTACAGATAAAAACTGAGCAAGAAGCTTTGTTTTTTTAGGACCAATAATATCCCAAATAATTTGAATCAGTCGATCTGAAATAACCCATGAATAGTTTCCCACAGCATCACTTAGTTGTTTTACAGCTTTAAACCCTTGATGGATCAATAAAGTAATAGCAAAGTGACGAATTCGATAATCAGGATTGTCTAATTTTGTGATAAAAAATGTTAAATCATCAGACACTAAATTTGAAATAACATCTTTAACTTTTTGTCTAATTTGTGGATCAGGATGCATAATGAATGGAAATAAAAACGGAATGGCCTCTTCATTTTTGAAATCTTGAATTTTATCTAAAAATGCCCAACTCACAAGCCAAAAAGGATGCTGCACAAAAACAAGAATATCTTGAAAGTTGGCTACATCAAGATTTTTTAAATCAACTAACCCATTCCAGCGGTAAACAGGATCTGTTAACTGGTCGATGATATGATCGTAGTCGGTTTTGATCATGATGATTTTTTTTGAAAATTAAATAACGTTGAAATAACAGTTCTGACATCATTAGCATAAACAATAGATAGAGATGAATCTTTTGCGGGGGTTGGTTTGCATTTTTCAGGAATAATGACCTTTTGAAATCCCATTTTACTGAGTTCTAATAAGCGATTCTCAATTTTTGGGACACTTCGCAATTCTCCAGTTAGGGCAACTTCTCCAAGAACAGCAACTTTTTGAGGAAGAGGTTGGTCGAGCAAAGACGAAATAATGGCAACAATAATAGCGAGGTCCAAAGCCGGTTCCGTCACTTTTAAGCCGCCTATAATAGTTAAGAAGACATCGCGAGATGCTAGATTACAATTTAAAAATTTATCTATAGACGCTGTCATTAAATTAGCTCGATGCGAATCGACACCAACAAACGTTCGTTTTGCCATGCCATAACCTGTTTTTACAACCAGCGCTTGAAGTTCAACTAATAAAACACGATTTCCTTCAATAATAGGGGTAATAACAGATCCTGGATGTGACGATGATGAGGATTCAATAAATAAGTCTGAAGGTTGAGATACTTCAATTAGACCTGTTTCTTTCATCTCAAATAAACCAATTTCTTGTGTTGTCGAAAATCTATTTTTGTTACAGCGAAGAATGCGATATTGTTTTTGTTTATCTCCTTCAAGATATAAAATAACATCAACCAAATGTTCTAAAACTTTTGGTCCAGCTAATTGACCATCTTTGGTGATATGTCCAATTAAAATTCCGGCCTTATTATTTGCTTTGATCCATTTAATAAACACATTTGCACAATGTCGAACTTGGCTGACAGATCCTTCTATCCCAGATACATCATTATGATGAACCACTTGAATGGAATCAATTAATATTAAATCTGGTTGAAGTTTGTCACATTGGCGAATAATCGTTTCCATATCTGATTGCGAGTAAACCCACATTGACTCACGAAGTGATCCAATACGTTCTGCACGAAGTCGAATTTGACTCATTCCTTCTTCTGCCGTGACATACAATATTTTCAGACCTTGATCTGCACACCCTTGGCATAGCTGAAGAGAAAGTGTCGATTTTCCAATGCCTGGTTCTCCGCCTAATAATAAAATACTGCCTGAAACAATTCCTTTGCCTAAAACATTATCAAGTTCTTTAATTCCTGTAGAATAAATGGTTTGAGAATCGATATTAACCTGATCAATGACGACTGGATCAATGTAATCATTAGATACGATTGAGGGTAGGGCAGATGACTGAGATTCAACATGTTCAACTAATGAATTCCAATTTGAACAATGATCACAACTGCCTTGCCATTTAGGATAGGTGGCATTGCATTCACTGCATTTGTATAATAGTTTGGTTTTACTCATTAAAACGAGATTACGAGTTAATTGGCTGCAATTCTCTTTTTTGCTGAGATAGTTTTTTTGATGGCTTTTTCTTTTTAGTTACGTCAAAAACAATAGCATTCTTTTTAACTGTTGCATCAGCCTTTAAATTGCCATGAATTAACCCTTTATCTAAAATGATATCAGCTAATTTGTCTTCGAAAAGAGATTGAATAGCACGTCGTAGTGGTCTTGCTCCAAGTTTTTGATCATAACCTTGTTTTACGAGCAAGTCTTTAACCTTTTTATCATAGGTAATATCAATATTTTTTTCTTTAAGACGATCAGAAATTTCCCCCATCATAACATCTACAATTTCAGCAATATTTTCTTTATTAAGTGATTTAAACACGATGATGTCATCAATTCTGTTTAAAAATTCAGGTTTAAAATTATCTTTAAGTTCTCTATCGAGCTTTTGCTTTAATGCTTCATATTTTGTTTCTTCAATATGAGATGGATCAACAAAGCCAAACGAGGTTTCTTGTTGAATGAACTTGCTTCCGACATTGGATGTCATGATAACAATCGTGTTCTTAAAGTTAACTGTTCGGCCTGTTGAATCTGTTAATCGGCCATCATCAAGAATTTGTAATAAAATATTAGTCACATCCCCAGACGCTTTTTCAAGTTCATCAAACAAAACAACAGAATATGGTTTTCGACGAACGGGTTCTGTAAGCTGGCCTCCTTCATTAAAGCCAACATAACCAGGAGGCGATCCAATGAGCCTGGATACTGTATGTTTTTCCATAAACTCTGACATATCAATACGAATAAGATTGTCTGCACTTCCAAATAAAAACTCAGCTAAACGCTTGGCAAGCTCAGATTTTCCAACTCCAGTTGGCCCTAAAAACAAGAACGAACCAATTGGTCGTTTGGGATCTTTTAAACCCACTTTAGATCGCTTAACAGCACGAACTAGCGACGCCACAGCATCGTTTTGACCAATAATGTTGTTTTTAAGCTCTTTGTCCATTTTTACTAAACGTTTCGTTTCTTCTTGATTAAGTTTAGTAATTGGAATGCCTGTCCATTGTGAGATGACATCAGCAATAACGTCTTCGTTTACTGTCGGCTCGATATATCGTGTTTCAGCAGCAGGTAACGCTTTTATTTTTGAGTTGATCTCTTTGATTTTCTTTGTAAGCAAGGTTGCCATTTTACTATCAGATTTGGATTTGGCTATATCAAGTTCAGAGTCTATTTTTTTGCGTTCTTCAAGGAATTTTTTTACATTGTCTGATAGATTAGACGATTTAAGCATAACTTTTGCTGCAGATTCATCAATAACATCAACAGCTTTATCTGGAAGAAATCGATCAGAGATGTAGCGATTGGATAAATAAACAGCTTGCTCAAGGGCATCATCTGTAATGACGACTTTGTGAAATTCTTCATAACGCTCGCGAATTCCTTTTAAAATTAAAAGCGTTTCATCTGCTGAAGGTTCTTCAACTAGAACTGACTGAAAACGACGTTCTAATGC
>JAYOLY010000036.1:4951-14310 GCA_038120575.1 Rickettsiales bacterium | reverse complement strand
TTTTATCTATAAGCTGGAGACCTATCAAAAAATTATTTCAGTAGATAGCCTATCGATGCGAACAGCTTCAATTGACCCAATTATTTTACGTGTTTCAATGACAATAAATTTACATACTATTACAAAGTCATGACAAAAATATATTACTTTTTAATTTTAATATTATTCAGCTTTTTATCAATTACTATGCAGGCTGCTATTGAACAAAAAGAATTTACAAGAAATCCATTTGGCAAGCCTTTTTCCATCATTGAAAGTATTATTTCTTCAGACGATATCATTTCTGGGCTTAAAGATGGAGCTATTGTCCTAAAATTAAAAGGAATTATTTGGGACAAAAACGACCCTGAAGCTGTTATTGAAGTCATGCAGATAAGCAAAAAAGTTAAAATTGGCGATACCATAGAATCTATTTTTGTTTCCAACATTACAAAAAAAGAGCTTACATTGAAAGTAGACGATAAAACTTATATACTTGAAATAGGTAAGGAATTTCAACTATGAATTATATAACCAAAGTGATTTATACTTTATTTTTAGGGTTATTTTTTACATCTCTTTCTTTTTCACAAGAAAGTGTCGATACCTCTTCAAGCCTCAACTTAATTTCGCCTCATAACAATTTTATAACAACAAAAAACAAGGTTTTGTTTAAAGGAACTCTAGAAAACGGAAATTCACTCTATTTAAACAATGAAAAGCTTAATCTTTCAGATGATGGTCGTTTTTTTCATCGCGCAACGTTAACTACTGTAGATGCATATAATCATTTTGAACTTCGTTCTGTTCTACAAGATGGGACAGAAGAGTCTCTGCAACTTAAGATATTTTACAAATCATCTGAGCCTAATAATATTTCAGCACTTGCCTCTTCAAATCAAAAACCTTTAATCAATTTAATTTCGCCTCAAAATGATAGTATTACTAGTAAGAAAAAAATATTATTCAAAGGTCAAGTTTATGGAGCCGAACAACTTCTTATTAATGGCATCCCAATAGATTTTACATCCAACGGCGAATTTTATCATAAGATGCTCATTGAGGATAACAAAGATCATACACTTTACACATTAGAAGCTATTGCAGATGATCAACAAACGAAAACAAAATTATTACGTCGAATATATTTTCAACATGATAATGCGGATACCCCAAGCCTTATTGTGTATTCACCTAATGATAAATATGTTTCTGATGCAAACAAAATTACAGTAAGTGGGGAATTAAAAAATGCAGATTATGTTTTAGTGAATAAGAAAAAAATCTCTCCAAATAAAAAAGGACAATTTAGCACGACAATATCTCTAAAAAACGAAAATGATTATAATTCTATTTCTTTGATAGCTGTAAATAAAAAAAATAAAACAGAAATAGTTCGATCTGTTTATTATCAAACAACAGCACAAGCTGAATTAAAGGAAAAATCTATAGCTGATGTTCCTAAAGAGCTTGTTCAAAACCGGATTCCATCTATTGTTATTCAATCTCCTCAAGATAATTTTGTAACATACAAAAACCATGTGGTCATTAAAGGTAATGCCAAACATGCCAACGAGCTTTACATTAATAATCGATTTGTTAAGTTTGATGATAAAGGCAACTTTTCTGAAGCCTTTGAATTAAATACAATTGGCAAATATGTATTTAATATTTTTGCATTAGGTAATGACAATCTAAACAAAACAAATTTAATAAAACTTTTCAGAGTGGATGACAACAAATCCTCTCAATCTGAAAAAATTATGCCAAAATCTGCATCGTTGTCTGAAAAATTAGAAAGGAAAATTTCAATAGATTTAGCTGGTGCTAATATCCGCGACGTTCTCTCTATTCTTGCTGATAAAGGTAATTTGAATATTGTTACAGATGAATCCTTAATAGGTGATGTCTATGTATCATTATCTGAAGTTTCGTTAATAGATGCTATTGATTTTATACTTGGATCTCAAGGTTTTTCTTATAAAATTAGCAATAATACAATTTTAGTTGGTAATCGAACATTTTTAGATCAACCTCGAAGTGTTGAAACAAAAGTAATTCGTTTAAACAATGCTAACCCGTCCTCGCTTATTCCGATCTTATCAAAATATCTTTCTGATGAAGAGACTATACAATTTCAAGACAATTTATTAATTATTAATGCAGATAGAAATAATCTTGAAAAACTTTCTGCGCTAGTATCAAAACTTGATGAAGAAAAAGTTCCTCAAATTATTTTGGAAGCTCAAATTTTAGAAGTGTCTAAGTCTGCGCTAGATAATATTGGAGTCAATTGGGCAGACACATATGGAATTGGGTTACAAAACACTATGACAAATGGAACGAATACCTACACAGCAGGGATTTCGCTTCAATCTGTGATCAGTTTGCTAGAAAGTAAAGGTCAAGCTCAAGTCTTGGCAAAACCTAGAATTAAGGCTATTCATGGTGAAACAGCTACCATTTTTATTGGAGATCAAATTCCTTACACACAACTTACGGTAGGAACAACAGGTGCAATTTCTGAATCGGTATCGTTTGTTAATTCAGGTATCAACTTATCAGTTTTTCCTGAAATCAATATTTATACTCAGGAAATTAAAATTAAAATTCAACCTGAAGTCAGTTATGTAAATGGATATCGAGGGGCTAATAATGATGTTCCAATTGTTAGAACTAGAAAAGTTGATACAACTGTATTTGTTCAAAATGGAAATACGGTTTTAATTCGTCAGATTCAGATAATATTGCGAGATTTCCTTTTTTAGGATCGATTCCTCTTGTTGGAAGACTGTTTACGTCAAGCAAAGTTGAACAAGATCAAACAGAACTTGTTATTGCCATTACGCCACAAATTATTAGTGACGATTTTAAAGAATCCATTCCTCTTCCTTTACTCAAGTAAGGTGTAAGTACCTTTCAAATTTATTACAAATATGTTAGAATTTCTAAAAAATTAAGTTTAGGAGAGTTTAATATGTCAGTATTAGTCGGAAAACCAGCCCCAGATTTTAACGAAAAAGCCGTTATAAACGGAAAAGACGTCGTTGATTCATTCACTTTATCTCAATTTAAAGGGAAATATGTTATTTTGTTCTTTTATCCATTAGATTTTACTTTTGTTTGTCCAACAGAATTACATGCATTTCAAGAAAAACTAGATATTTTTCAATCTAAAAATGTTGAAATTTTAGGATGTTCAGTAGATTCTTGGTTTTCTCATGCAGCTTGGTTAAGTACGCCTAAAGAAAAAGGTGGTATTGAAGGTGTAACGTATCCAATTATTTCTGATTTCAACAAAAAAATTAGTGCAGATTATGATGTTCTTAAAGAAGATATGGGAGCGTCTTACAGAGGTCTATTTTTAATCGACAAAGACGGTGTTGTTCGTCATCAAATTGTGAACGATTTACCATTAGGACGAAACGTTGATGAAGCTATCAGAATGGTAGATGCACTTCAATTTACAGAACAATACGGTGAAGTTTGTCCTGCAAATTGGTCTCAGGGAAAAGAGTCTTTAAAAGCGACTAAAGAAGGTTTAGAGACGTATTTTAATCAAGAAGAAAAAGTAACAGTTTCTGTATAAATCTACTTTTTAACTTTTTATCGACAGAATTTATTAAACTTAGTACCATTGTTTTAATATGGTACTAAGTTCTTATTTAACCGACACTGTTTTACTATTTCAAACAACTCATAAATTTATAACTGTCGATTTTGGTTGCACAATGACAGCTATTCGTCTTAAAAATGGAGATGTAGTGTTGCATTCTCCTATTTCAATTGATGATCAAACCTTTGATACATTAACTAATTTTGGATGTGTGAAGCATATTATTTCACCATCATTGATGCATCATAGTTATCTGGCAGAGGCAACACAACGTTTTCCAGACGCAACTGTGTATGGTGTTTCTGGTTTAGAAAAAATATATCCATCATTATTATTTAAAGAACTTAATGATTCCTCATCATTTAATTGGTCTTTAGAACTTCAGCATGTTTGTCTTAAAGGTATCCCAAAATTAAATGAATGTATTTTTTATCATCAACAATCGCAATCTATTATAGTAACAGATTTATTATTCAATATTTCAAATAAATCAGGATGGTCTAAACTTTTTTTTAAATGTTATGGGATTTATAATCGGTTAACAACAACCAAGTTGTTTAAAACATTCATTTCAGATAAAGACTCTTTCAAAAAATCACTTGATAAGATTATAGCTTTACCTAAAAAACATATTATAATGTCTCACGGATCTGCAATATCTGAGCAAGCAAATGAAACATTCAAAAACGCATTTAATTGGATTTAGTATTGTGTAATGATCCTATTTAAAAAACCAACTTTTTTCCAAGCTAAAACAATTTTCAATTTATCTCTTCCAATTTTAGGCGGAATTATTTCGTTAAATTTGTTGTGGCTTATTGATACTGCGATGATAGGTCGATTAGGAACCATAAGTTTAGCTGCGGTAGGCTTTGGGGGATTCTTAACATGGCTTGCCTTTTCTCCTTTTTTTGGGCTTGTTTCTGCAATTCAAACCATTACAGCCCGTAAGCTAGGCGAAAAAAAACGACACCAACTCGTTACGGCATTAAATTCTGGTTTACCTTTTCTTTTTTTGCTTGCTGTGTGTTTGAGTATTATCTTAATTGTTGTTGCTCCAATGCTATTTTCTATTCTTTCGGATGATGTGGCTGTTGTTAAAGAAGGAACAACGTACTTTCAAATTAGAATGATTGCCTTAAGCTTGTTTTGTATTAATATATCCTTTCGGGGATTTTGGAGTGGTGTCAAAAAACCGTTTGTTTATTTTAACTTTTTATATGTCATTCATCTGACAAATATTTTTTTAAATTGGGTTTTAATTTATGGTAATTTGGGGGCGCCTGCTTTAGGAAGTAAAGGAGCAGCTATTGCAACATCGATATCGATTGGAATTGGAACGCTCTATTATTTATTTCATGGACTTATTTACTTAAAAAAAAGGGGCTTATTTTCAAGTCCTGTATCCTTTCCTACAATTAAAAAAATTGTTTCTATTGGATCACCTTTATCTGCTGAGGAAATGCTTTATGCAGCAAGTTTTACAGTATTTTTATCTATTATTGGAAAATTAGGCACAATCGAAGTTGCGATTACAAATGTTATTCGACATATTTCGCTATTTTTATTTTTACCAGGTCGTGCCTTTGGTGTGGCAACAGCGTCTTTGGTAAGTGAATCGCTTGGAAAAAAGAAAATCTTAGAAGCTTCAACGTGGCCCTGGCTAAGCTATAAAATTTTAATTGTGTTTCCAATCACTTTAGGATTAATCTACATGTTATTTGCAAAACACATTTTATCTATATTTATTATCGACCCTGTTGCTTTAAACAAAGCCATTCCTTTATTACAAATAGATGCTATCCATCTATGGATGGAAGCTATTTACTTGGTATTTTTAGGAGCCTTTGTTGGTTTGGGTGAATCTAAACTAATATTAGGGTTATGTATTTTGTTTCAATGGTGTCTATTTTTGCCAATTAGTTATTTTATCGGACCCATTTTAGGATTAGGAATCACAGCTATTTGGATAGCAATTCTATGCATTAATGCCATTAAGCTTATTTCTATTATGATGATTTGGCATCGCCATAAATGGTCTACGGTTAAATCTATTTAACAACTTATTCTTAGCTGAATTTGATTTTTATGCTACTATTTAAGACATATTCTAATTTAAAAAGGAGATTTTTATGACCTTTACTTTACCTGATCTAGGTTATGGCTATTCTGATTTAGAACCTCATTTTGATGCAAGAACAATGGAAATCCATCATACAAAACATCATGCAGCATATGTCGCTAAATTAAATGCAGCTCTTGAGGGATTAGATGTGGATACATCTGATATTAATGTGTTAATTTCTTCGATTAACTCTCTTCCAGAACCTGCACGACAAGCAGTTCGAAATAATGGTGGAGGGCATGCAAACCACACATTATTTTGGTCTATATTAACCCCTAATGGGTCTAAAAACCCAACAGGAGCCCTTGAATCTGCTATAAATGCCGCGTTTGGTAGTCTTGAAAACTTTAAAAAACAATTTTCTGATGCAGCAGCAACTCGATTTGGAAGTGGCTGGGCATGGCTTGGAGTGAAAGCCGATAAATCTCTTTGTGTCTGTTCAACAGCTAACCAAGACAACCCCTTAATGATAGGTGTTGTTGAGTGCAACTGCACCCCTATTCTTGGCTTAGATGTATGGGAACATGCCTACTACCTTCACTACCAAAATCGTCGACCAGATTACATCAATGCATTTTGGGATGTTATTAATTGGGATGTTGTAGCCTCACATTACGCTAATATTTAGTCACTAGTGCCTTTTTTTAAACAATGAGATATTATTTAGGTGTAAAATTTTTTGATCAAAATACGATAATTAATTATAAGTTAATGACATTAAGCATTAACGAGGAATGATTTATGAGTAATAAAATCTGTACTGAACATAGCTTTCATATTCCTGTCATGGGAACAGCATTTACGATAGATAGTCCTGTAAAAGTTGCAAAATTTGGTATTTCGTCTGTTGTATCTATTGTTGATGATGAATTATGCGAAAATATGAGACAGCATTATTCTCAATTATTTAATTATGATTATAAAGAAATCAAAACATTTGACAACGACTATCGTGCTCGTCGAATTACAGCCTATTTAAATCTCTTAAATACCATCATTACTCATCAGTTTGAAACCATTAAAGCCATGTCATTTGATGAAGACAACAATGATTTAAACAAGTACTTTGAAATGCTTCCAACAAGTTCTAAATTAAAGCTGTTATACCAAAGCATGAAGCAAACCCAGGATAGTGAAGAAAAAGAGCGTTTAGCTCAAAAACTTAAAGCTAATATGAAACCTGGTGCAATTGACGTTAATATTATGACAAAAATTGATCGAGATAATACAGACAAGGATGGAAACTTACTTCCACAAGAATTTTCTGATGCCCTTGCTGCATGTCGAGGTTTCGCAATGAGCGACCTGGACTCTGGCATTGTTTTATCTGCTGGATTTAATAGACGACTCTATGCCTACATTGAGCAATTTGATGATTTTTATCCAGATGAAACAGGTTATATTAAAAAAAGAATCATTTTAAAAGTTTCAGATTTTAGATCGTCTCTTACTCAATCAAAATTTTTATCTAAAAAAGGAATTTGGATTTCAGAACATCGTATCGAATCGGGTTTAAACTGTGGTGGACATGCTTTTGCCACTGAAGGATATTTATTAGGTCCAATTTTAGAAGAATTTAAACAAAAAAAACACGACCTCATTTCGTCGACTTATGTTGTTTGCAACAAAGTACTTAAAGAAAAAAACAAACATGTCTTTGATTTTATTCCAGACTTAAAAGTTACCGTTCAGGGTGGTATAGGAACAGCTAATGAAAATAATTTTCTATTTGATTTTTATAAAATAGACAATACAGGTTGGGCATCACCTTTTTTACTTGTTCCAGAAGCGACTGTTCTTGAAGATGAAACAAGACTTTTGTTATTAAATGCTAAAAAAGACGATTTTTACCTTAGCCGCATATCGCCATTAGGTGTTCCATTTAATACTGTTCGAAACACTGTAAGTGAGCAGGAAAAATTAAAAAAGTTTGAAGCCGGTCGTCCAGGAAGTATTTGTCCTAAGGGTCACTTGGTGTCTAATACAGAATTTTCAAAAAAACCAGTTTGTACGGCCTCTATATTTTTTCAGAAAAGAAAAATTAAAGAACTTGAAGGGTTGAATTTGTCTCCGGAATCGTTAAAAGAAGCTATATTAACCGTTATAAACAAGGCTTGTTTATGTGAAGATCTGGCTGCAAGTGCTTTAATTAATAACAATATTGAAAATAAACGAGTCAAGCACACTGCTGTTTGTCCTGGACCAAACTTATCTTATTTTTCTCGACTATCAACTTTAAAAGATATGATAAGCCATATCTATGGTCGACTTAGTCTTCTAAACAATACGTATCGCCCAAATATGTTTGTTAGTGAGTTGCAAATGTATGTTAAATATTTTAAAGAAGAAGTTGCTAAAACACTTTCTGAAAACATCACTAAACGTGAAAAATATTTATATAATTTTCAGAAAAACTTATTTGAAGGAATTAAATACTACATTGGAATCGTTCCTAACTTATTAGAAGAATCATCTAAATACAAAGAAACAATGCTTAATGAACTTAAACAATGTGAAGATGAGTTAAAATTATTTATTCAACAACATCAACAATTGTTTACGCCTTCTCCTGTTGCAAACTAACCATTTACATAGTTTTTTCTAGCTACAAAACTTATTTACTTTATTGGTCATTGTGTGTGTGTAATTGAGTTTTTAAAGACTGTTCTAAAACACTTAATTGATTAGACCAATTACATAATCGTTGATGTTGATTTTTTAGTTCTTCATTTATTCTAGTGAACATTTCAGCCGTGCTACTGCTGGAATAGGGAAGCTGTTGAAAAGCAAAACAGTTTTGTTGAAAAGTGCACCAAATTAACTCTAATTGAACTTTTACAGATTCCTGATGTATTGTTAATATCTGTTGTGCATAATTTTGGTGCACTTGAATAGATTTATTTAGTTGATTAAGTGTCTTTTCAATAATTGAGATATCGCTATTTGGGTTATTTAATACTGTTCTTGCTTTTGTATATATATCATAAAAATCTTGTTGTTGTTGCTCTTCACATTTCTGATATATATCAAATAGAACATAATATTTATTCATTGTTTCAGCTAATTCAGCTAGTTTAATAAATTTTTCTAGTTTTGTATTAACCACAACATTATCTTCTGTAATTTTATTTAAACTAAGTGCATTAAGATATTCTTGAGCTGTTCCGATGAACGCATATGGATCAATCTCTATATTTTGGAAATAAATTGATAAAGCAGATAATTTTTGACCTAATATTTTTTTTAAGTTATCTTGATCCTGCTTCAACTTGTCATTATGATATTGATTGCTTAATATCGTTTTTATAGAGCTTATTTTTTTTCTTAATTGCGTAATGTTGTTTATTAATTCTCCTATATCATCTGCCTGAGTTTTTGATAACGTTTTTAAAAATGATTCCGCAGCATTTATATCTGCTTTAAACTCGTCAGATGTGTTTTGGGTTGTCTTTAATTCAGTCACTATTTCGGATAATGTTTGAGTTAATCTAGTTTGTTCTGTTTTTAACTCTTTAATATAGTCTTTTTTCAATGATGTTAATTTTTCGATGTGTGTAGTTAATTGATCAATATTTTCTGTTAATGCCTCTATATCATCTGCCTGAGTTTCTGATAACTGCTTTAAAAGTGAATCCGCAG
>JAYOLY010000036.1:0-4851 GCA_038120575.1 Rickettsiales bacterium | reverse complement strand
GCCTCTATATCATCTGCCTGAGTTTCTGATAACTGCTTTAAAAGTGAATCCGCAGCGGCTATTGCTTTTTTAAACTCGTCAGATGTGTTTTCGGTTGTGTTTAATTTAGACACTGTTTGGGATAATGTTTGAATTAATCTAGTTTGTTCTGTTTTTAACTCTTTAATATAGTCTCTTTTCAATAATGTTAATGTTTCGATGTGTGCATTTAATTGATCAATATTTTGTGTTAATGCCTCTATATCATCTGCCTGAGTTTCTTTTAACCTGTTTAAAAGTGATTTCGCATCGGCTATAGCCTTGTTCAACTCATCAGATTGGGTTTTGACTTGTTCTAATTCAGACACATAAATTCTTATCTTTTCAATTAAACTTTTTTGGTTTTGTTTCAAATCCACAATATGTGTTTCTTTCAATGATGTTAATGTTTCGATGTGTGTAGTTAATTGATCAATATTTTCTGTTAATGCCTCTATATCATCTGCCTGAGTTTCTGATAACTGCTTTAAAAGTGAATCCGCAGCGCCTTTAGCCTCGCTCAAATTCACAGGTATGTTTGGGGTTGTGTTTAATTCCGCTACTAAAGATGTTAATATTTCATACTGAGTATCAAATTTTTTTTGAGTTTCTTTGTCTTTTTGCACTTCCTGCAAACAAGTCCATACTTCTATGGATGCTTTTAACGTCTCTATGTGTTCATCTAGATCAATTGAAAATTTTAGATTGATAGCTATTCTCGCTTCTAATAGTTTATCCTTCAAATCCTCAGGTATATCTGTGGTGCATTCATATGGCGTTATTAGTGTTGTGAGAGTGTGTATTAGTTTATTTATTTGATTTTTTTTAAGATTATTTATTAATTTAATAAATTTATCATTCAAATCATTTAATGTGTTCTTATTAATTGCATCTTTAAGCTTATCAATTTTCAACATAGCTTGGGCTTTTGGTATTAATGAATCTAATGATTTATCTTTGTTATGAGCTGATTCAGCAGTCTTAATTAATTCGCTTAATAGCTCTCTGTTATTTAATACATCTATTTTTAATTGATATTCTTTTTTTCTTATATAAAGTTTTTCTAAAGCACCTAATTTTTGGTCACATGTTTTTGATTGATCATGACTTTCAAGTTCTTCCAAACCTAATTCAAAGTGCTTTGAACCCTCTTTCGCACTAAATTCACTTTTTATAGTTTCTAAATTAGTTGTTTCAAATTTAATTATTGTTTCAATACGTTCATCTAAAGATTTAAATATTTCTAATAATTTAATTGAATCTAGATCAAAAAGTTCTGATTCTGAAAAATTATATTGTTTCATTTTCAAAGATAAATTTTCTTTTTTTTCTTTATCTACTGAACTCATAACTATATTATCTAGACGCATCTGATAGTTTTGGTACTTTTCTCTAAGTTTTTGAGCTAAGCTGGGTAGTTTCTTACAAAATTTATTTTTTATGTCCTCAACAATTTTTTTATTTTTATTAGTTAAATTATCTAACTCTTTTGCAATTGAACCTTTTAAATCTTCTATATATTTATCTAAATCGCTATCTATCATTGACAATGTAGGATTTTTTATTATTTCATATATTTTATTACATATTTCTAGAATTATGGATATATGATGTATTTTATCTATGTCTTCATCTAACAAAAAAGAACTTGAATCGGTCTGTGTAAAAAAAGTTTGCATTTCTTTTGGATTTTCTTCAGAAACGCTTTTCAATCTAAAATAATTAAAACAAGACATACTTAATATAAAAAAATCATATACTTCTGCAAATGATTCTCTTTTTTGAAAGCATTTATGAAGTTGTTTTTTCAACACTTGGAATATCTCATTTTGCCCTGGAAATAATATCTCGAATATGTTGTTTAAAGTGAATAAAAACTCTACATTTAATTTACTTAAAACAAAATTTTCATTATTTTTATAAGATTCTGCCTTATTAAACATTTCCTTTAATCTAGTTAATTCCTGTGGAGAATTCAATTTAGACGTTTTTATTGTATGTAAAATGCATTGGATGGAAAAAAATATATTATTACAAAAAGTTTCTATTTGTTTATAATTACCTTCTATTGTTTTAATTTTTTTTAACTTTTCTAACTTTGTTTTCATTGATGTTTTTTCTAAACTTTGAAGTGTTTCTTTAAGTATACATTCAATTGGTTGATTTAGTTGATTCAAGATATGTTTATTTAGTTGACTCAAGATATGTTTATGTAATTGAAATAATTTTTCATACTTTTCTAACTGATCACCCTCATCTGACTGATTTAAACTATCAATTTTTTTTTTCATAAACTCTAATGATTTTTTTATTGAATTCAATACTTTATGGCCAAATTTAGACTCAATTTTTTCTTCAAAATACTTAATTTGGAGTTTTATTATTTTTATTTTAAATTCATATAATTTGACTTTATGGTCTTTTGATTTATCAATTAATTTCGTTAAATCGTTTGCAACGGCAACTAAAAACTCCATATTAGCTTCATTATGGGTTAATACTTTTTTAAAGTTTTCTATGAAAGTCTCATCAGAAATAATTTTTTTCCACAGATCTATGACCTGGTTTAAGGTATCATAAAATGAACAATTATTTTGTAATGGTGGGTTTGGATTGAGTTTTTGATTTACAGTATCTATAAGCGTTTCAATGGCATCACGCTCAACACGAGCTTCTGCCAGCAAATGTGATGTGTCTTCTGATCTTTCATCTGCAATGCATAAGCTGCTATCGTCTCTTACTTCACTTACTACAGCACTTGAATCAATACCTTTTGCCATGTTTTATACCTTCTCATAACTAATTTTTTATACTTAATAAAGTATCGAAAATTTTAGAAAAAAATTTCATTGAATTTTATTGATATTTAAAAAAAGATTGATATATGTGAATGCATTCAAGAATTGGAACAGTAGATTTGACTGCTACATATGTCATTTTTTTTGTCGCTTTAAATGACGATTTCATCTGTTCGAGTCCTTTAAAATTGTATATTACTTTATTTTGTGAATACAAAAAACTAAGTAACGTTGCGATAGAAGACGGATTTAAATGTTGAATGTCTTGTTTATGAAATGGTGCTACACCTAAATTTAAGGTGTCTTTTTGTTCTATTTTTAATTGATCAATGATATGAGCAAGTAGTGCATACATACTTCCTTTTGGGGTGCTTGGAAGATATCTCATATGATTTACCATATACCCTATCACCTCATTACAGTTATAGATGGGATCTAAAACAATAAACCCTGCCATGTCTTGGTTTTTCTCTAATGTAAATAGTCTAACATCTTCTTCAGCTTGATACCGTAGTGGACGAGTCAAAAACTGTTGTTCTTTTTTATGATGCTTTGTTTGTAGCCATTGATCGGAGATATCTTTACACTTTTTTTTATAAGTGGCATTAAACTCGGCTTCTTTTATCGTATAGCCTAATGCGTTAAAGTTGTTTTTATAGCGAACTAAATTGGGTCGTAACCGCCAATTATACTGAAACGTTTTTAAATCAATATGATGTTCCATGCCAAATGGAATGAGTTGATACCCAAACTCTTTTTGTAATACAGTTGCTAGTGATTGCTGAATTTGAACAAAGATTGGAGATGGATGCTTTGTAAAAAAAGCTGTTAATAAATCTTTTATGTTTTCTTTTGCACAAAGTGGTTGTGCTAAAATTAATGCTTTTGCTTTAAAGAACAAAAAATGAGATCTTTTTAAATATGATATACAGCCATTATGCGCATAAAACGCATCACATACCCACTGACTTGTTGACTTTGCTAGTCCAAACTGTCCAAATTGTTTTATATAATCATCAATATGATTAGCTTGCTTGCTGCATGCATACATAAAACATCTAATGGTGTTTTTTAGACTGCTTGATTTCGATATTCAGCAGCTTTTTCGTTGAGACCTTTTTCAAGAGCTTCTTCTGCAGATATACCTTGCTTTGCAGCATAGTCTCTAACATCTTGAGTGATTTTCATTGAACAAAAATTTGGTCCACACATCGAACAAAAATGAGCTGTTTTTGCACCCTCTGAAGGAAGTGTTTCATCATGATACGATCGTGCTGTATCTGGATCGAGACTTAAATTAAACTGATCATCCCATCTAAATTCAAAGCGAGCTTTTGACAATGCATTATCCCATTCTTGAGTTAATGGATGGCCTTTTGCAAGATCCGCAGCATGAGCTGCAATTTTATAAGCAATAATTCCTTGCTTAACATCATCTTTATTGGGTAGGCCTAAGTGCTCTTTAGGCGTCACGTAACATAGCATTGCTGTACCGTACCACCCAATTTGAGCTGCTCCAATCGCACTAGTAATGTGATCATAACCAGGAGCTATATCTGTCGTTAATGGCCCTAATGTATAAAAAGGAGCTTCATGGCATAATTCTAATTGCTTATCCATGTTTTCTTTAATCAAATGCATCGGTACATGGCCAGGTCCTTCTATCATTGTTTGAACGTCATGTTTCCAAGCTAATGTTGTCAATTCACCCAAGGTTTCAAGTTCCCCAAACTGGGCTGCGTCATTGGCATCAGCAATGGAACCAGGTCTTAAGCCATCCCCTAATGAGTAGGTGACATCATAGGCTTTCATAATCTCGCAGATGTCTTCAAAATGAGTGTATAAAAAGTTTTCTTTATGATGAGCCAAACACCACTTAGCCATGATTGATCCGCCTCGTGACACGATTCCTGTTAAACGTTTAGCTGTTAGTGGAACATAGCGAAGCAATACACCTGCATGAATCGTAAAATAGTCTACGCCTTGTTCTGCTTGTTCAATTAATGTATCTCTGAATATTTCCCATGTCAGTTCT
>JAYOLY010000035.1:0-14683 GCA_038120575.1 Rickettsiales bacterium | reverse complement strand
TAGGCAAATTAAAGATGATGAAGAATTTGCAAGAGCTCTTGATGGCCAAAATACTGTTCAATCAAATCTAGCTGCTGGTGCCAGTGACACACATATTAGGCAAATTAAAAATGATGAAGAATTTGCAAGAGCACTTTTTGCTTCCCAAACTAATGTTATTGCTCAACCTCCCGCTGCTGGAGCTGCCACTGGTGATGAAGATTCATTAAGTTCATTTTTTGAAACCGAATTAAAAAAAGAAATGGGTAGATGGGGTACTAATTTTAACTTAAGAATATTTTTACAAGGTTATCAAACTCCACAGGAACAAGAGTTAATAACTAAACTTTATAATAGTTTACAAGGAAATCAACAATAAAAATAAATCACAACACCTGCTTTTTATTTACAAAGCTTAAACACCCTTCAAGGGCAAGTTCGTGACCATAGCCAGATTGTTTGATTCCTCCAAAAGGGCGATCATACACTGAAACGAGACACTTGTTGAGAGCAACCATACCCACTTGTAGTTGGGAAATAAAAGATGTTTGACGGTCAATAGCTGCTGTCCACACACTAGCTCCTAAACCATAAGATGAATCATTCGCCAATGCTATTGCCTCTTGATCTGTTTTAAACGTCATACATGATAAAACAGGCCCAAACACTTCTTCTTGCCAAAGGCAATTGTCTGAGGATGATAGTTCTACCAAGGTCGCAGGAAAAAAATATCCTGTCTTAATTAAACTTATATCGGTTTGATATAAAATAGTTGCTGATTGAGCTATCCCACGTTTAAGCTGATCTTGAACCGAAACAAGCCCTTCACGGCTTGCCAATGGACCTAGTGTTGTATCTTCTTGTAATGGATCTCCATAACGAAACTGTGACATGTGTTGGATTAATCGTGCAATAACATCATCTTTGATAGACTCGTGTACCAACAACCGTTTTGCTGCTATACAACTTTGTCCACAATTTTGAAACCGTGATACTATCAACTGTTGCACAGCCAATTCCAGATCGGTATCCTCGCAAACAATAAAGGCATCACTCCCACCCAACTCTAAGACAGAAGGTTTTACAACAGATCCCGCCAACTGAGCAATGGTTTTTCCTGCGCGAACACTGCCTGTTAAGGTAACCCCGCTAATAGCAGGATGCTGAATACAATAATCAACTTGATCATAACTTAAACGAGCAAAAGCAAATTCTTGATGCGATTGATACGCATCCATCAACAATTGTGTTAACCCTGTCATAGTTGGGGCATGTTTAAACAACAACACATTCCCAACAATTAATTGTGGAATTAAGACTCTAAACACCTGCCAAATAGGAAAATTCCATGGCATGATGGCAAGAATAATACCTAATGGATCGAGATAAACAGATGACGATTGAACAGATTGAAGCAATGTCTCAGCCTCTTTCACATAATAACGACACAACCCAACCGACTTCTTAATTTCTGAAACAGCTTGTTGAATAGGTTTTCCCATTTCTAAGGTAATCTGACGAGCACAATCTTGACTGATAGCCTCTAAGGTATCGGCAATTTCTATCACAAGATCTAGCCGAGATTGTAAAGAAGAAAAACGAAACTCTTGAAAAGATTGATTCAACCGATCTAAAACATCATTTAACTCGGTTTCACTACAGTACTCTGACGTAGCAAGACACTGTTGTGTGTAAGGATTTTCCGAGCGATACATTATACTCCTTTAAGTCGAACAAATAATTGTTTGAATAATGTTCCAATGCCATCAACTCGAGGATTCTCTGTCACCACACGAGTAGGTTTAGCTGGATCAGGTCGACTTAATTGATGAGTAAATAAATATAAAGGAGCTTCCTCACCAAAACTTGCCATACTACCAAAACGTAAGTCATGAATATATAACCCATTGTCAGCCATAGTTGGAACATAAAATCCATTCGTTAAAGATCGAATAAATCGACTTCGTTTATCCATAAACTCCGACTCATCCACAAACGAATGTGCAATAAACAAAGGTGTCTCATCTTGAGACTTGTCAAACAACGATCGTAAAGCAATATAGTAGCCCTGATCAGTTTTTACCGTTGCAGACCACAACACTACATTAAATGGCGTGGGTCGAGTCATCATTTTTGAATACGAAATCTGATGATGAGTAAAATAAGAATCAAATACATAATTCATGTTCCATTTAATCACTAGTCCTAAAATCAAATAGATCGAACTAATAAGCAACCCTGTCGTCATCACATAAAACAAGCACCGCCTAAAGGGTTTAAAACAACACACAACTACTGCTATCAAAAGCCAAATGGTGTATGCAGGATCAACAATAAAAATTGAATTGATTGCAATTCTTGGAGAAAAAGGCCAAAACAACTGTGTTCCGTAAGTCGTTAAACAATCTAAAAAAGTATGTGTTAACAAAACCCAAACATACATCCAATAAAATTTTTTAAAGGATAATAACGTTGACAATAATCTGGAACAATAGGCCAATAAAAAAGGAAACCCAAAGCAAAATAAAAGTGAATGAGTAAGCCCACGATGATGTTTTAGCATCAAAAAATCGTCATTAAAAAATGATAATGGCAACGTATCTAAATCTGGCAATGTTGCCAAAACAGCTCCAATAAGCAAGGCTTTTCTACCTAATTGTTTTCCCGCAATACTATATGCAACTGCAGATCCTAATACAAGTTGAGTGATCGAATCCATAGGGACTATCTAAACACACTCTAAGCGGTTTGACCAGAAAGAGCCAACATAGACATCATAAATAGCTACGAATTCAACTCTTGAGCTACAGAAACAACCCGTCTCCAAACTCGTAACAAATTAGCTGAACATAATTTTTTGATATCAGATTTAGAGTATCCACGTTCAAGTAATAAATAAATAATGTTTGGATACATTGACGCATCTTTAATCCCTGTTGGCAAACTATCCCCTACTCCATCAAAATCAGAGCCAAACCCAACATAATCAATTCCAACTTTTTTGACAACATAATCAATATGATCAACCACATCAACAACGTCAGCATAGCGATACATCTCTTTCCAAATTGACGCTTTATACTCTTTTTCCAACTCAGCAACATACTCAGAGCCCTTTTTTCGTTCATCAGCAGGCAACATCAAAGACCATTTTCTGACTTTACCATCAATCACTTTTTTAGATAATTGAGACTCTTTTTTTAAAAAATCCGATCCAAAATTAATCATAATAATGCCTTCATTTTTAGCTAATTGCTCTAACAGTTCATCAGACATATTGCGATGCCAACCCGGAGTAAACGATCTCATGGAAGAATGAGACGCAATGACAGGTGCTTTCGTCAGTTCCAACACGTGTCGGGCTGCTTTGTCCGAAACATGAGAAATATCAATCATCATACCCAACCGATTCATTTCTTTAACAACATCTCGCCCAAATGGACTTAAACCCTGCCATGTTTCTGTGATGGCATACGAAGAATCACAAATTAAATTATCTTTTGCATGAGTTAATGTGATGTAACGTATTCCTTTATTATAAAAAAATGTTAAATTTGATAGATTATCTTCAATACCAGATCCGTTTTCCATTCCCATTGGCAACGACACTAACCCTTGTTTTTTATGTCTATGTAAATCGTCCGGATGTAAAGCAATAGCAAAGTGATTAGGATAATCATCAACAAGGCGCTCAATCAAACCAATCATCTTTAAACCAAATGCTTTTGAATCCCCTAAGCGTTCTTGATACGATGACGGAATATAAATAGACATAAACGGTGCATCCAATCCACCCTCTTTCGAACGAACAAAATCAAAATCTCCTGTCTGCGTTCTGACAGAAATATCTTCCCATTTCACATTCAACCGATACGGAATATCAACATGACCGTCAGCAATAAGAAATGTTTGTGCCATTTTTCTTGCCTTTTTCATTAATGAAACATTATCAAAAGAAACAGCACTCACTTGAAAAGAGAAAACAATTAAAAAAACACAAAATAAAACTAATTTACGATCTACCATTACAATAAATGTACCAAAAAAAAAGGTATTTACCTAATGATTAATAAAACATTAAAGTAACGCGTTTTCGTCTTTTTCTTCTTCTTCTTGAATAATTGATTTCATTGCAATAATCTTATCGCCATCATCAAGTTTGATGATTTTTACACCCATAGATGATCGACGTTGCGTTGAAATCTTTGATACTTGTTGTCGACAAATTGTTCCCGATTCTGTCACTACCATAATTTCGTGTTCTTTCGATACGATAACAGCATCTTGAACATGATCATCACCTAATGTTTTTCTGAAATTAATACTTTTTACACCAATTCCACCACGATTTTGACATCTAAATTCATTGACTCGAATATTTTTTCCAAAACCGTATTTAGTAATGATTAAAATAGCAAGTTTTTCTTCTGTAGGTTCTACAACATCCATTGATACTAAATTATCTTCAGGTCGGATCTTGATTCCACGAATACCTCTTGATGCTCTACCCATAGCTCTCACTTGGGATTCTTCAAAACGAATCACCATACCTGCACTTGTAACAAGAAGAATATCTTGCTTTCCTGTTGTTTTTTTAACCCATTGTAAGGTATCACCTTCATCTAAGTTTATTGTTGCGATAGGTTTATTTTTAAAATGAACATAAGCACTTAACTCTGTTTTCTTAACAACACCTTTTTTTGTTGTCATAAACAAATACTCATTAGTATTGAATGATTGAACATCAATAATAGAATTTAATACTTCATCTTCATCAAAATTTAAAAAATGAGCCAACGACACACCTTTAGACTGACGTGACGTTTCTGGAACGTTATAAGATTTAATCTTAAAAACACGACCTTTATTAGTAAAACATAACAAATAATCATGTGTATTAGTGATTAACAAATGTTCAATACTATCTTCGTCTCTAGTCGACATTCCAGCGATGCCTCTACCACCTCTATTTTGACTCTTGAATGTATCTACTGGCATACGCTTAACAAAACCATTTTTAGAAATTAAGACAGCCACCTTTGTATTTGGAATTAAATCTTCCATTGACATATCATGAACTGCTGGACCAATTACACTTCGTCTATCATCGCCATACTTTTCTTTAATTTCAAGTTGTTCATCTTTTATAATCTGATAAATACGAGATTCATTAGCTAAAATATCTTCAAGATCAGCAATCAAAGCGACAATTTCGTTATACTCTGTTTCAATTTTTTCACGTTCTAAACCCGTTAAACGCTGAAGTCTCATTTCCAAAATAGCATTTGCCTGTTTTTCAGATAATTTAAATGTATCCATTAAACCAATTCGTGCAGTTTCTGTATCTTTAGACCCCTTAATTAAGGCAATAATCGCATCAATGTTATCTAGAGCGATGCGTAACCCTTCTAAAATATGAAGCCTATCTTTAGCTTTTCTTAAATCGAATGTTGTACGTCTGACAACAACGTCTTTTCTATGTAATACGTAATAAGATAGAATCTGTTTTAGGTTTAATAGCTTTGGAACACCTTCAACCAAGGCAACCATATTTACTCCGAAACTATTTTGCATTTGAGTATGTTTAAACAATTGATTTAAAACAACATCTCGAGATGCATCACGTTTTAATTCAATGTAAATACGCATTCCTTTTCTATCAGACTCGTCTCTTAAATCACTTATTCCAGGGATTTTTTTATCTTGTACCAATTCAGCAATCTTAACAATTAAATTAGCTTTATTAACTTGATATGGAAGTTCGTCAACAATAATAGCTTCTTTTCCTTTTTTGGACGATTCTTCAAAACTAACCTTTGCACGGGTGACAATACTTCCTTTTCCTGTTAAATAAGCCTTTGTAATGCCTTCCGTTCCGCAAATAATTCCAGAAGTTGGAAAATCTGGTCCTTTAATAAACGTCATCAATTCTTCAATTTCAATCTCTGGATTGTCAATAAGAGCACAAATGCCATCTATGAGTTCTGTTAAATTATGAGGTGGAATATTAGTTGCCATTCCAACTGCAATTCCAGACGTACCATTTAAAAGCAACCCAGGCAGTCGAGTTGGTAATACTTTTGGTTCATCTAAGGACTCATCAAAGTTAGGTCCAAAATCAACAGTTTCTTTTTCAATATCTTCCAACAAAGACATACTAATTTTTGCCATTCTAGCTTCTGTATATCGCATAGCAGCAGCATTATCACCATCTACAGACCCATAGTTTCCTTGACCATCAATAAATGGATATCGCAAAGAAAAATCTTGTGCCATTCGAACAAGAGAATCATAAACAGCCGTATCTCCATGTGGATGATAACGACCTAAAACATCTCCAACAATTCTTGCACATTTTTTGTAAGGACGCGTTGCCGTATAACCAGAATCATACATTGAATACAAAATACGTCTATGAACAGGCTTTAAACCATCTCGAACATCTGGCAATGCACGACCTACAATGACAGACATAGCATATTCAAGATAAGACGACTTCATTTCGTCGTTAATATCAATCGTGCTAACGCCTCTTTCTAATTGCTCTGGTAATTCTTCAAACAAATCTTCTTGGTCGCTCAAATTTTCACTCCTTATACATCAATCCATCTAACGTCTTTTGCATATTTTTCAATAAACAATTTACGAGGATCAACCACACTACCCATTAAAACTGAAAAAATTTCATCGGCCATTTCTGCATCTTCCATAGTCACTTTCAACATTGATCTTTTTTCTGGATCCATTGTCGTTTCCCATAACTGATCAGGATTCATTTCTCCTAAACCTTTATAACGTTGTATATTTACATTTTTTCTTCCATGCTCCTCAAAGTAATCCTCTAATTCTTTGTCATTGTATGCATATTTACGAGAAGTCCCTTTTTTGATCAAATAAAGCGGCGGTTGAGCAATGTATAACGACCCAACATTAATGATATCTCTTGCATATCTAAAGAAAAACGTCAGCAACAAGGTTCTGATATGAGCACCATCAACATCAGCATCTGTCATAATAACAATTTTATGATATCTAAGTTTTTCTAAAATATCAGTTGGGTTCGAATCTACATCAGTATCTTCTTCTGTGTTTATAGAGTTCTCAGACAATCCATTAACTGCGTTGGGACCTATCGCTGTGATTAATGTACGAATTTCTTCATTTGCCAAAATTTTATCAAGCCTAGCTTTTTCAACATTTAAAACTTTTCCTCTTAACGGCAATATAGCTTGAAAATTTCGATCTCGTCCTTGTTTTGCAGATCCACCAGCTGAATCCCCCTCAACAATGTAAACTTCACAATTTGCTGGGTTTCTATCGGAACAGTCAGCAAGCTTACCTGGCAAAGTTGTACTTTCTAAACTCGATTTACGACGAACTAGATCTTGAGCTTTTCTTGCCGCTTCTCGAACACGCTGAGCAATCAAAGCTTTATTAACAATTAATTTACCAACTTTAACATTTCTCTCAAGATAATCCGACAAACCTTCATCAACCATCGAATCAACAATGCCTCGAACTTCAGAATTGCCTAACTTAGTTTTTGTTTGACCTTCAAATTGAGGCTCTTGCAATTTAACAGAAACAATAGCTGTTAGGCCTTCTCTTAAATCGTTTCCAGTAAAATTTGATTTCTTATCTTTAACCAAATCATATTTCTTAGCAAAACTGTTTATACTCCTAGTTAAAGCTGTTCTGAATCCACTTAGGTGAGTACCACCTTCTTTCGTTCGGATATTGTTTGCAAACGACAACACATTTTCATCGTAATAATCATCAACGTACTGAATAGATACTTCGATTTCATATTTATCTCTTTTATTTTTCAAATAAACAGGAGGCTCAAACAATGGTGTTTTGTTTTCATTCATAATCTCTACATAAGATTTAATTCCACCTTCAAATTTATACTCATTATAAACTTCTTCTTCACCACGCTCATCTTTAAAGACAATGTTTACTCCAGGATTTAAAAAAGCTAACTCTCTTAATCTATGATCAATAACTTCTTGAGTAAAAATAATATCATCAAAAATATCAGGATCAGGCTTAAATCGGACAATAGTACCCTTTAAATCTCCTGAATAATCTTCAGTGAGTCCGATTAAATCTTTCGGCTTTCCTCTCATGTAACTGTTGGTATATCGTTTTCCATCTCTGTACACTTCAACTTCTAACCATTCACCTAAAGCATTTACAACGGAAACACCAACTCCATGAAGACCTCCAGACACTTTATATCCTTCACCTTCAAATTTACCACCAGCATGCAATGTCGTTAAAACAACTTCAACAGCAGGTATCTTTTTTTCTTTATGAATATCTATTGGAATTCCACGACCATTGTCTGTGACGGTTACAATATTATCTTTATGAATAGTAACATGAACATCAGTACAGTAGCCCGCCATGGCTTCGTCTATACTATTATCTACAACTTCAAAAATAAGATGGTTTAATCCTGATTTACCGGTAGACCCAATGTACATACCAGGTCGTTTTCTAACGGCTTCTAATCCTTCTAGAACTTTAATATGATCGGCTTTATAATCTGTAGTCATAATTATATTTTTCCCTTATTAATTCAAAACAAAATTTTACCACAGCAATGCTTGACTGTGTAGACTGAGAATACATTTTTCACTATCCACCTGCCATAAATTGAATAATTTCAATGACATCATTATCTTGCAACGAAACAGTTTCAAAAGACTGGGGATGATATATCTCTTCATTAAGTTCAACAAAACGACCTTCCTTGTCTAAATTCAACACATTAAACAAATCTATTATCGTTGGAGATTCAACTAAAAAATCAACAATTTTGCTATGCCCGTTAATTTTTAGATTCATGATGTACTTAACGAATCCATCGAATTCTATTCAATGGCCAAATGGTAAATAACGACTGACCGATTAGATCAGATTTTGGAACAAATCCCCAAAATCGAGAATCTTGAGATGCCCCTCTATTATCTCCCAACATAAAAAAACTATCCTCAGGAACTGTAACTGGACCAAAATTGCTATTATCTCGCTGAATATCAACACCAACAAGAATTAACTCTTTTCCGTTTAAATATACAAAACCATTTTTTATTTCAACCACATCGCCAGGTTCTCCAATGCACCGTTTAACATAGTCTTTATTGTCTTTATGGGGAGATTTAAAGACAACAATATTTCCTCGTTTCGGATTTTTAAATTTGTAAATAAATTTATTAACCAATAGTCTTTCATTTGGATGACCATCAACACCACCAATCATTGTTGGAATCATTGAACCTGTTGGAACAACAGACACTTGGACAATAAATTGAGTAATCAACAATGCAGCAACAAAAGCAATTAAAATAGATTCAACCGACTCTATTAAAATAAACTTTTTAGAACTTTCTTTTTTGATTTTAGCTTTATATTCTGTCCACTTATTAATTTGAATTCGTATCAATTTCAACATAAAAAAAAGTTTATCAAGAAAACAAAAAAAATGATACAGAGTATTATATTTTCCACTCAAGATATGGTATATTAATTGTTAAATTAAATTTACTCTTGGAGTGCATAAATGACAACAACAACAACAAATAATCAAACAACATTAAACGAAACCAACAAATTTATGGATACTATTATTTCTAAAAACCCTAACGAAACAGAATTTCATCAAGCTGTCCACGAAGTTGCAGAATCCGTAATTCCTTTTATATTAGACCACAGAGACTATCAAAAAGAAAAAATTTTAGAGCGATTAGTTGAACCTGACAGAACGTTGATTTTCAAGGTATGTTGGGAAGACGATAATGGAGACATTCAAATCAACAGAGGTTACCGTGTTCAGTTTAACAATGCAATAGGGCCATATAAAGGCGGACTTCGATTTCACCCTTCAGTAACACTTGGAACGTTTAAGTTTCTTGGTTTTGAACAAATTTTCAAAAACTCGCTAACAACACTTCCTATGGGAGCTGGAAAAGGGGGATCAGATTTTGATCCTAAAGGAAAATCGGATCGTGAAGTGATGCGTTTTTGTCAAGCATTCATGCTTGAATTGTACCGTCATATTGGATCAAACGTTGACATTCCTGCTGGGGACATTGGTGTTGGAGCCAGAGAAATTAGTTATTTATTTGGAACATATAGAAAAATTTCTAACAATTTTACAGGTACAATCACTGGTAAAGCATTAAACATGGGCGGAAGTTTGATTAGAAAAGAAGCGACAGGTTATGGCTGTGTTTATTTTGCAGAAGAAATGCTTAACCACATTGGAGACTCTGTGAAAAACAAAATTGTTGCCATATCTGGATCAGGAAACGTTGCACAATATGCAGCGGAAAAAGCCATCGAATATGGTGCAAAAGTCGTTACATTTTCTGATTCCTCAGGATTTATTTACGATCCAAATGGAATTGATAAAGAAAAATTAGACTTTATAGTTGATCTTAAGACAAATAAACGAGGTCGAATTTCTGAATATGCCAAAACATATAATGTAGACTTTTTTGAAAACCAACGACCTTGGACAATCAAATGTGATATTGCACTTCCTTGTGCAACTCAAAATGAACTAGATTTAAACGATGCAAAAGAACTTGTTAAAAACAATTGTAAAGTAATCAGTGAAGGTGCAAACATGCCAACGTCACGAGATGCCATTCAATTTTTTAAAGACAATAATGTTTTGTTTGGGCCTGGCAAAGCTGCAAACGCTGGAGGTGTTGCTGTATCTGGCTTAGAAATGACACAAAACAGAATGGGATATAATTGGAACAGAGAAGAACTAGACACAAAACTTAAAAATATTATGAAAGATATCCACACACAATGTTTAACCTATGGAAAATCAACATCAGCAACTGTTGATTATGTTAATGGAGCAAACATTGCAGGGTTTAAAAAAGTAGCAGATGCTCTACTTGCTTATGGAGTATATTAGTGATTAATTTTTGTGTTTTTGAAGATAGTTATTATAAAGAACTACTTCCACTTACAGAAACACGACCAGCATGCGACTTGCTTGTTGGAATCACCACTATATTTAATAAAATCAAATACTTTTATGATTATGGAAACATCACAATTCATTGTAGAGAATACTTAAAAAACTCACTTTCAAAACACTATCCAGATCATACGATTAACAACATTAATAGTGGAGCACCATGTTTTTTTATAAATGGTCGACTAATTTTAGATAACAACTTAACAACTATCTTTTCTCAAATTAAAGGAAAACATAACTATCTATTTACTCAAAACAATCAAGTAATAGCAACGTTTTTAAGAGGCGACACACTTCATGAAATGATCGAACTTTTAAAAAATATTCCCACTTCAGCAGAAATTATCAATATTTTAAGAACAAAGTGTATTTGCAAAGAAATTGATACAGCAACTTTATTAACAAACATTTGGGACATTATTAATGTAAACCCAAAAATAATAGAAAATGATTTCAAACATAAAAATCAATTTGGAATTATCAAAGGAAACATTAGGCCATTTACAAGTATCTACAACGAAAATAATGTGTTTATAAATTCTAATTCTACTATTGAAGATTTTGTACTTATAAATGCTGAAAAAGGACCTGTTTATATTGATAGTAACGTTTATATTGAATCAAACACAAAAATTGAAGGACCTGTTTACATAGGAAATAACTCCAAAATTTTTGGTGGAAAAATTAGTGCCTCATCAATTGGAAAAAACTGCCGAATTAAAGGAGATGTCCAAAATACAATTTTTCAAGGTTATTCAAATAAAGCTCACGATGGATTTATTGGCCACTCTCATATTGGTAAATGGGTAAATTTAGGTGCTGGAACAACATTTTCTAATTTAAAACATAATTACAACAAAATCAAAATAAAAACAAACCACCAAGTTATCACTACAACAGAACAATTTCTTGGATCGTTTATTGGAGACCATGTTAAAACAAGCATTAACACATCTATCAATGCTGGAACAATTATTCACTTTGGATCAACACTAACACAAAAAAATATTATTGAAAAAGACATCTCTTCGTTTACATGGGGACATCCTGAAGACTCTATTAAACAAGATTTAAGCAAATTTATTAGTACAGCAAAAAAAGTTATGAAACGACGCAACATAGAGTTAACACAAAATGAAATAGATTTATTTTCATTTTTACATCAAAATCCCCAAAAAAGATAAATGGACAACTTTGAAAGATTAATAAAAACCATCCAAACAAATTCAACTATTGAACCTGATTACACTCATAAAATTCGAACATCTAAATTGACATATCTATATCCATTTTCAACGTTATCAAAAACAACTATCCATCAACTTCAAGAATTAACAGAATCTTTAAACATTAAAAAGAAACTGCACAACTTATATAATGGAGACTATGTTAATGTAAGCGAAAATAGAAAAGTCAATCATCATCATTTAAGACGAGTAAATGAAAAAAATAGTTATCAAAAAGAACTGTCTAAGTTAACAAAATTCATCACTGAAATTCACCAAAAAAAAATAACTGGATATACCAATAAACCTTTTGATACTGTCATTCAATTTGGAATAGGTGGCTCTGAGTTGGGTCCAAAATCACTGTATCATGCGTTATCATGTTTTTTTCTATCTGAAAAAAAACACCAACATCTAACAGGTAAATTCATTTCAAATATTGATCCTATGGAATTTAATGTAAAAATGAAGGATATCAATCCAGAAACAACGTTATTTATTTTTGCATCAAAAAGTGGTTCAACACAAGAAACACTGTCTAACATAGACTTACTTAAAACATGGTGGCAAAACAAAAATATATCACCAGAAAAACTCTCACAACAGTGTATTGCCTGCACAATGAAACAAACAGAGCTTGATTTATCAAACATAGTTTTTAAACAATTTTATATTGATGAACATATTGGAGGACGTTTTTCGACGTTAAGCGTCATTGGACTTGCTTTAATTGGGTTATGTTTTGGCATAGATACCATCTATGACTTACTTAATGGAGCAGAAGAACAAGATCAAAATGCATTTGAAGAAACTATTACTCAAAACATTCCATTACTTTCTGCTTTAATAGACGTTGTCCAAAGAAATAATTTACACTATCAAGCAAAAGCAGTCATTGCCTATAGTTATGGATTAAATAAATTTCCAAACTTCATTCAACAACTATGTTGTGAAAGTAATGGAAAACAAGTTGACATTAAGCAAACCCCCCTACCATACAAAACAAGTCCAATTATATTTGGACAAGAAGGAACCAACGCACAACATTCTTTTTTTCAACTCCTTCATCAAGGAACAGATATTATTCCTGTAGAATTTATCACAATTACTCAATTCAAAGCGAATAATCTTACTGAAAAAACTGCTTTTGAGTTACTACAAAATAATTTATTAGCTCAAATGATATCTCTTTACGAAGGAAGCCCTAATGACAACAAAAATAAACACTTTAATGGAAAACGACCATCTACAACCCTTATTTTAAACGATTTATCTCCAAAATCTTTAGGAGCTTTAATCTCTTACTACGAGAACAAAGTCATGTTTGAAGGGTTTATTTGGAACTTAAACTCATTTGACCAAGAGGGTGTTGAATTAGGCAAAAAAATAACGTCAGATATTACATCTCAACCTAAAAAATATTCTGATCTTATAGATAGTTTCAATAAAAACTAACGATTTAAAAACGATTGAACCGTTTCTCCCATATCTAGAACTGTTTTCTTTAATTCTATTGGCGTCCAATTAAACATATGACGTGTTTGAGAATTATCACATGTAATATAAGTATCTAAAAACCCTTTCATTCCTCGTGCTTCTCTATTAAAAAGCGCCATTGTTTTAATCATAAAATTAGGAACTTTTTTTAACGTTACCTGACTATACCCATTATCATTTAATAATTTTGCAACAGTTAAAAAAGATTCAGGATGATGACCGGCTGAAATAAATCGTTTACCATCAGCTTCTGGAATTATCATGGCTTGTACATGATGAAAAGCTACATCACGAACATCGACCATAGCAAAACTGATATTAGGAATACCTGGCATTTTACCCGATAGCATAGCTGCACAAAATCCTAGTGATGCGCCTGCCAAATCTGGACTCAATGCAGGGCCTAAAACAGCACCTGGGTTTATGACAGATAATTCAATTTTATGTTCACCTTCTTGATTATGATAAAATTCCCATGCAGCTTGTTCTGCAATTGTTTTACTTCGCTGATAAGCATTAGGCTTTGAAGACTCTAAGTCTGTCCATGATTCTGAATTAATTTCCCCTTTATCCATATGTGCACACATCGCTGCAATAGATGACGTTACAACAACACGCTTTACACCTGCCTTCTGAGCCGATCGAAGTGCTCTTAAGGTTCCTTCTTTAGCTGGAAGAATTAACTCGTCTGCATGAGCTGGTTCTTCCATTACAAAAGGTGACGCAACATGCAATACATACTTGCAGTCTTGCATTGCTTCATCCCACCCTGAATCGTCTAATAAATCTAAATAACAAAAACTTAACTGATCAGGACTAGCCAAAAAAGGCTCTAAAACAGTTCGCACCTCAGCCTCACGATCTTTATGTCTAATTGAACCTTTAACAAGGTATCCTTTTTTTATTAATTCAACAGCACAATGCTGAGCTATCCATCCTGAAATACCCGTAACTAATACCTTATCACTCATAATAC
>JAYOLY010000034.1:9844-14693 GCA_038120575.1 Rickettsiales bacterium | reverse complement strand
GGATTGAATAATATAAAAGAGTATGATAAGCCAATTGGATGGATGGCAGACTGTCAATCTTTTGATTTATTTTCTGTTTTATTACAACGAAATGTTTTATCAGCTGATAACCTAGATCTTAGTTTTATTCCTCTTGAATATTTAGACCAAATTGTATTGTGTGAAAATAGTGAGGAAGAGGGTGGCTATCTAAATTTATTAGTGATGTTATTTACCGAATATTTTCAGCGTCAGGTTACTGGTAAAAAGCATTTTAAATTGTCAGATGAAAAATATATTCAAATGGCAAATCAGTTTTTATTTTATTGTAAACTTGAATTATACAGACGAGATAATTTGGTTTCAGATTTGAAAATTGAGTATTTGTTTAATCCAAATGTTAAAACATGTATTTCATTTAAAACTACGTGTGTAGATCAATCTATTATTTCTAAAGCTGTTTTTTTAAATATAAATTTAAGTTATTAATTAATTTAGGGGGGGATTATGAAGTTGGGTTTTATTAAATATTTATTTGTTGGATTAGTTCTTTCTTTATTGTTTTCGTGCGGAGATTCAATTGAAAATGAAATAGTTTCACAATATCTTCATAACACTGTTGAATTGACCGTAGAAAATCAGCGTTCATCAGTAATTTCTGTTGAAGTTGGATCATTGTATGATTTTGGGACGATTCAACCTGGTCAAAAAACTAATCTTCAAATTATTTCTGATGTTGGAGATAATTTGGTTTATGTTGATGGTACTATTTTAGAAAATTGTAATATAGCAATTCCAAATTTAATGCCTACAATTAATTTGACTATTTATGATTTTGGATTTTCTTTAATTGATATCTAGTCAAAGTTAAAACGTTTTAAAAATAATATTTTTTGTTTTTTTGAGCCATTGATAAGATGTCATTGTCTTCATCTATATCTGGTAGAAAAAATGATGATGATTTTTTTTCAGGTTCGCATGATTGGATTTCTGCATAATCTTTAATGATATTGTTTTCACTTAAAAATCGGCTAAGTTGAGAAAATTGCATGCCAGAAAAACGGTAATAGTTGGATTTTGATAGGTCTAAATTTGGTTTCATAATAAATAATTCTTTTTCTGCGCGTGTTAAAGCTACATACATTAAGCGTCTTTCTTCTTCTAGTTGACCAAGATCTCCTAAAGATTGAAAGGATGGCAAATATCCATCAATGGCAGATAATAAAAATACTGTATGCCATTCAAGACCTTTAGCAGAATGAATAGTTGATAGACATAGTTTTTCATCTTCATTATCGCCCGGAATGGTATCAACTTGACTGTCAGTTGGAGGGTCTAAGCTCATTTCAGTTAATAATGATTCGATGTTTGTGTAACGTTCACAAATGCCTTCAAATGAATCTAAATCTGATTGGCGTTTTTGAAAATCATCGTATTTTATTTTAAACAGATGATTGTAAATAATATAAATCTTATTAATAATTTCTTTTGGGTGTGCTTGTTTCAGGTTTTTATTATCTGCAAATTGTAATAAGGTTTGCAAGTCTTTACTATATTTTTTGTTTTCGTGTTGTGAAAGTACAAAAGATAGATCTGTTGGTGATGATTTTATTTGATCTGTAATTTTCTTTGTAGCTCCTGGACCGCATCCATCTAGCATAAGTAGTAAGCGAGACCAGCTAATTATATCATTAGGATTAAAAAGGATTCTGAAATAACAAACAACGTCTTTGATGTGAGATGTTTCAATAAATTTAAAACCACCCATTTTTACAAATGGAATATTATGAGATTTAAGTTCTAATTCTAAATCGTTGGAATGCCATCCCGATCTCATTAAAACAGCAATGTTTGATAAATTAATTCCTTTTTCTCTTAATTCAAGAATTTTTTTGCAAATGAAACTAGATTGTTCATTATCGTTTGCTGTTTCAATTAGTTGTGGTTTTACAGAGCTTTCGTTTGTTGAAAATAAATGTTTTGTGAATTTGTTTCTTGATTGTTCAATTACAGCGTTTGTTAAGTTTAGTATGGGTTGCGTAGATCGATAGTTTTGTTCAAGTTTAATGATGTGTGTGTTGGGGAAAAGTTTAGGGAATTGCATAATATTTTCAAAGTGAGCGCCCCTGAAAGAATAGATGCTTTGAGAATCATCTCCAACTACCATAATATTTTGCTGATCATTAATAAGTGCTTTTATTAAGTTTGCTTGAATAGAATTTGTATCTTGATATTCATCAACTAAAATATATCGATAAAATTCTCTGAATTTTTGTTGAATGTCCGGTGTTTTGGTTAGTAATTCTAAAAGTTTTACTAATAAATCATCATAATCCATCATGTGCATGTCACGTTTTTGTTGCTGATAGTCTGTGGCCATTTCGTTTATTTCATTTGAAAATTGAAGGAATTGAGGGAAATCTGTACCTAATATTGTTTCAATGGATTTTGATGTATTAATAGCTTTCCCAATAACAGACGTGATAGTTCCTTTTTTAGGAAAACGCTTGTCTCCAGTTCCTAGATTTTTTTCTTTTCTTATACGTTGAATTAAGTCTTCAGAATCGCCTCTGTCCATGATGGTGAAATCTTTGTCATAGCCAATATGGTTGGCGTATCGTCTTAATGCTGTATGTGCAAAGGCATGAAATGTTCCCCCAGAAACATTATTGCATCTTTCATCAAGAATTGAGGAGGCTCGATTTAGCATTTCTTCAGAAGCTTTTCGGGTGAATGTTAGTAGTAAAATTTGCTCAGCAGGGACACCGTTATGTATTAAATTTGCAACTCTATGTACAAGTGTTTTGGTTTTGCCTGATCCGGCACCAGCAATAACAAGTAGGGGGCCTTCTTTAAAAAAAACAGCTTCATATTGCTGTGGATTAAGTTCTTGTTTGCATTTTTCATTGAAATCACTTTTTATCATATCTATATAATACCTTTTTTGTTAAATCAACAACATACCAAAATAGTTTTATGTTTTTATTTTATTTTTGGATTTAATTCTTTAAGCTCATTAATTTGATCTCTCAATACAGCCGCTAGTTCAAATTCTAGTTTAGATGCTGCTTCTTTCATTTCTTTTTCAAGTTGTTTTATTAGCTTAAAATCATTTTTTGGTGAGGTTTTACTTTGAGTAATTTTTTTGATTATTTGTCGGGATTCTTCTCTAATATCAGTTATTTTTTTGCTTATAGTAGCGGGTGTAATATTGTTGTCTTCATTATGTTTTAGTTGTATGGTTCTTCGTCTGTTAGTTTCATTTATGGCTTCTTGCATAGATTGAGTTATTTTGTCAGCATACAATATGACGGTTCCATTAATATGACGAGCAGCTCGTCCCATTGTTTGAATTAGGGATCGTTCATTTCTTAAAAACCCTTCTTTATCGGCATCTAAAATGATGACAAGAGATACCTCAGGTAAATCCAATCCTTCTCTAAGAAGATTAACCCCCACAAGAACATCATATTTTCCTTTTCTCAAATCGTGAAGAATATCAATTCTATCTAAAGTGGAAATATCTGAGTGAAGATATTGTACTTTAACAGATTGTTTTTCTAAATAATCTGTTAAATCTTCTGACATTTGTTTAGTTAGTGTTGTAATAAGCACTCGTTCTTTTTTTTTGACTCTAATATTTACTTCTTTTAGGATGTCGTCAATTTGATGTTTTGTTTTTCTGATATATATTTGTGGGTCAACGAGTCCAGTTGGACGAATAATTTGCTCAGCTATGTCATAATTTCCCCATTTGTTTTTGAGTTCATTTATGCTGGCATTATTGTCTTTTTTTGTTTTGGTTAGTTCGTAGTCTCCTGGTGTTGCAGATACATAAATACATTGTTTTATTTTTGATTCAAATTCCTCAAATTTGAGAGGCCTATTGTCCTTAGCGGATGGAAGCCTGAATCCATAGTCTACAAGTGATTGTTTTCTGCTTTGATCGCCGTTATACATTCCTCTAATTTGTGGAATTGTAACGTGAGACTCATCAATGACTAGCAAAAAATCATCAGGGAAAAAGTCGATAAGAACCCCTGGTGGTTCTCCAGCTTTACGATAGGATAGGTGTCTTGAGTAGTTTTCAATGCCTTTGCAATAACCCATTTCTTCCATCATATCTAAGTCATAATTTGTGCGCTGTTTTAATCTATGGGCTTCAAGCGGTTTATTTTCTTTTTCGAGTTCATTTAAGCGTTCTTGAAGTTCTGTTTTAATTGCTTTAATGGCTTCTTTTTTGTCTTGATTGACAACGTAATGCGTTGCTGGAAATAGTTTTATTTTTGTTTCTTTTGAGATTAATTTTGTTGATATTGGGTGAATGATATGAATCGCTTCAAGTTCGTCACCATAAAATTCTAATCGATATAGATTTTCTTCCCAAGATGGAAAAATGTCGATAGTATCTCCTTTAACTCTGTAATTGCTTGGTTTGAGTTCAAAATCGTTTCGTTCATATTGAACATTTTCAAATGAAATTAGTAGCTTTGTTCTGTTATACGTTTTTCCAACTTCAAGATCAATGACCCCTTTAAGATATTCTTCAGGGATGCCTAGTCCGTAAATGCATGATACTGAGGCAACGATAATGACATCGTTTCTCAAAAGTAATGATCTTGTAGCTCGATGGCGTAATCGTTCTATTTCTTCATTGATATCAGCTTCTTTTTCTATGTAGGCATCTCTGCTAGGTATGTAGGCTTCAGGTTGATAGTAGTCATAATATGATATGAAATATTCGACGGCATTTTCTGGAAAAAACTCTTGAAATTCATGACAAAGTTGAGCTGCAAGTGTTTTATTATGAGCCAGAATTAATGTGGGTTTATTAATGTTTTTAATGACATTGGCAATGGTGAACGTTTTT
>JAYOLY010000034.1:0-9834 GCA_038120575.1 Rickettsiales bacterium | reverse complement strand
ATCCAGTTGCTCCAAGAAGGATTTGATTTTTTTTGTTGTTTATAATTCCAGAGGTTAAATTTTCAATAGCTTTTGGTTGATCTCCAGCAGGTTCAAATTCTGAATGTAGTTTAAATGTCATGTTGTTTTAGTTTAATTTAATTTTTGATTAAGGTATAGTTTTTATTTGGATGGTTTTATTGAGAATGCAAGAGTAATCCAACCTATTATGAATAAAAGTCCTCCAATTGGAGTTATATAAACTAGTGGTTTGAATGTTGTTATTAAATACAGAAATAAAGAGCCAGAAAAAAATATAATTCCTATAACAAAAAATAATCCAGATTTATTGTGTTTAATTAGATTGGTTTTATTTAAGATGACTACGAGTATAATAGCGATGCTGTGCCATTGCATATAATGAATTGCAGTTTGAAATGTTTCTAGTTGGTTTAAAGATAATTTGGATTCCATGGCATGTTTTGCAAAAGCTGCTAAAAAAACACAAATTGCTCCTATCCCAGCACCTATCTTTAATAACATATTGATCTCCTTTTGGTATTGTATGCTAAACTATAGTCTAATATAAAATTTTTTTGTATCGTTTTTACTGGAGGAATGATGTATGAAGCCTAAACTGTTTAAAAAAATACTGATAGCTAATCGTGGTGAAATTGCAGTCAGAGTTATTAGAGCTTGTAAGGAATTGGGAATTAGTTCGGTTGCTGTTTATTCTGAGGTTGACAAAGATTCTTTGCATGTAAAACTAGCTGATGAATCTATTTGTATTGGTCCAGCTGCACCTAAAGAAAGTTACCTAAACATACCTGCTATTATTTCTGCTGCAGAAGTAACTGGAGCAGAGGCTATTCACCCTGGATATGGTTTTTTATCTGAAAATGCTGAATTTTCCAATGTCTGTAAGCTTAATAAAATTGTTTTTATTGGTGCTAGTGCTGAAAATATCAAAATGATGGGAAATAAAAGTCAAGCCAAAAAAACGATGAAAAAGCTTGAGGTTCCAACTGTTCCTGGATCTGATGGTATTGTTCGAAGTGAAAAAGAATTGTTAAAGATTTCTAAAGAATTTGAATATCCTTTATTGCTTAAAGCCTCTGCTGGTGGAGGGGGTAAGGGTATGAGAATTGTTGAAGAAGAAAAAGATTTGATAGATGCTTATAATTTAGCTCACAACGAAGCTTTGAGCAGTTTTGGTAATGGTGATATTTATGTTGAAAAATTTATTCAAGAACCTCGTCATGTAGAGATACAAGTTTTAGCAGATAAAAAAGGAAATGCAATTCATTTAGGAGAAAGAGAATGTTCAATTCAGAGAAGACATCAAAAGCTTGTGGAAGAAACACCTTCTCCAATTATTGATGATGAATTGAGAAATAAAATGGGGAAAGTTGCTGTTAATATTTGTGAAGGTATTAAATACATTGGTGCTGGAACTGTTGAATTTTTAGTTGATAAACAAAAGAACTTTTATTTTATGGAAATGAATACTCGAATTCAAGTTGAACATCCTGTTACTGAGGTTATTACTGGTGTTGATTTAGTGAAAGAACAAATTAGAATTGCTTCTAATTTTGAGTTGTTGTACAAACAAGAAGATATTTTGTTTACAGGTCATGCTATGGAATTTCGTATTAATGCAGAAGATTATAAAAATAACTTTATGCCTTGCCCTGGACCTATTAATTTATTTTTACCACCAGGTGGTAAGGGTGTTAGGACCGATAGCTATATATATCCTGGATATAAAGTTACTCCTCATTATGATTCTATGTTAGCAAAGTTGATTGTTTGGGGAGCTGATAGACAAGAAACGTTGCAACGAGCTGATAGAGCTTTAGAAGAATTTATTATTGATGGTGTTAAAACAACAATACCATTTCATCAAAAATTAATTAAACATGCAGATTTTGTTTCAGGTGATTTTGATACACATTTTGTTGATCATAATCTAGAAGGTTTTTAATGGGATTTCGGCATATTGGTAGAAAAGTTGCTATTCAAGCTTTGTATCAAATAAATGTTAGACATCAACCTGTTAAGGATTTTATAGATCAATTTGTATCGCAATCTACATTCTCTAGTGATTCTTTAAAATGGGGTAAGGAACTAGCCTTGAATGTTGCTGATTCTTTAGATGAAGTTGACAAGCTTATATCTGATTATTCTATTGGATGGACTATTGATCGGATTAGTCTAGTCGACTTGAGTATTCTACGGTTGGCTTTTTATGAATTAATTAAAACGGATACACCGCATACAATAATTTTGAATGAAGCTGTAGAATTATCCAAAGAATTTTCTGAAGATGATTCTCCAAAATTTATTAATGGTATTTTAGGAAATTATGTGAAAAATGTTTACGGGACTGATAAAAAAACTAAGTAAGGTTGTTTCTATTAATAATTTAAGTGATGGTTTGGCTATTACTTTTGAAAACCCATTTAATGATATTGAATTGGGAGAAAGTATCTCAATTAATGGAGTCTGCTCTACGGTTGTATCTTATACTAATGATGTTTTTTCAGTTGAATATTTACAAGAAACGTTGCTTAAAACCAGTATGGCTGATTTGCATGTTGGTGATGTTGTAAATCTAGAACCAAGTGCAACATTGGCTACCAAAATGGGAGGGCATTATGTACAGGGTCATGTTGATGTTAAAGGACGTGTATTATTTATCGAAAAATCTGATCCCTGGACTATTTTAGGTGTGCAATTTGACCCAAGTTTTAATGCTTGTGTTGTTGAAAAAGGTTCTATTTGTATTGATGGTATTAGTTTAACTGTTGTTGAGGTTGGACATGGACGATGTAGTTGTCATATAATTCCTCATACATTTGACAATACTGTGTTAAAAAATCGTAAGAAAAATGATTTTGTTAACCTAGAGTTTGATATATTAGGTAAATATATTCAAAAATATTTAGATCTTAAGTTTGGAGAAAAATATGTCTGATTTTCAGTTTTCAACTATCAAACAAGCTATTGAAGATATTTCAAATGGCAAGATGGTTATTGTTGTTGATGATGAAGATAGAGAAAATGAAGGCGATCTTGTGATGGCTGCCAATTTTGTAACGTCTGATGCTATCAACTTTATGATTAAATATGGTAGAGGCTTAGTTTGTTTGCCAGTTACTGAAGATATATTAAAGCGTTTCGAGTTAGGTGATATGGTTCAGGTCAATAAAGAATCTCATGAAACTGCTTTTTCAGTTTCTTTTGATGCCTCTTCCAAACATGGTGTGTCCACAGGAATTTCTTCTTTTGATAGAGCGAAAAGTATTCAAGTTTTTTTAAATCCTAATTCAACTGTTGAGGATATTGTTTCTCCTGGACATTTGTTTCCTTTAAAAGCTAGAAAAATGGGTGTTTTGAAGCGTGCTGGTCACACCGAAGCTGCTGTTGATTTGGCTCGACTTGCAGGATTATCTTCTGCTGGTGTTATTTGTGAAATAATTAAAGAAGATGGAGATATGGCTAGAGTTCCCGATTTAATTGAATTTTCTAAAAAACACAATTTAAATATGATTACGATTAAAGATTTGATTACGTATAGGTTTCAGAATGAGTCATTTATTGAAAAGGTAGAAACAGTAAATATGCCAACAAAGTTTGGTGAATTTAATTTGCATTGTTACAAAGATATTTTAAATGATAAATATCATTTTGCATTGACTTTGGGAGAATATTTAAAAAATAATACATTGGTTAGAGTTCATTCAGAGTGCTTAACGGGAGATGTTTTTGGATCTCTTCGATGTGATTGTGGGCCTCAACTTGATACAGCATTGAAGATGGTATCAGAGAATGGATCTGGTGTTGTTTTATACATGAGTCAAGAAGGAAGGGGAATTGGAATTGAAAATAAACTTAAAGCTTATAAATTACAAGAATCTGGTATGGATACTGTTCAGGCTAATCAGGCTTTAGGTTTTAGTGCAGATTTGAGAGATTATGGAGTTGGTGCTCAAATTCTTTGCCACCTAGGAATTAAAAATATACGCTTAATGACCAATAACCCTAGAAAAATTGTTGGATTGGAAGGATATGGATTGTCTGTTGTTGATAGAGTCTCAATTCAGATTAAAACACAAAAATTTAATCAATCTTATCTTGATACAAAAAAATCAAAATTAGGACATATGTTAAAGGATAATAATGAAACATAAAGACTTTGTTTTTTCCTCAGATATTATACAAGGACGCACAAGTGGGGAACAGTTAAGGGTTGGAATTGTTGTTGCGACGTTTAATGGAGATATTTCTAACGGACTATTAAAAGGCTGCAAAAAAGGGTTAAAATTTTGTAGTGTTCAAACTGAAAACATTCATATTTATTCTGTTGATGGGTGTGTAGAAATTCCTATTATTGCTCAGCGATTGGCAAAGAAAAAACTTGTAGATGTTATTATATGTTTAGGTTCGGTTATTAAAGGAGATACCCCTCATTTTGACTATGTGTGTCAAGCGGTTACAGATGGAATTACGTCTGTTAGTTTAGAAAATCAATTACCAGTTATATTTGGAGTTCTTACAACTTTAAATTATGATCAAGCTGTTTTCAGATCTTCAGATAATGATAATAATAAGGGGTTCGATTGTGCTCTTACAGCTGTTAAAACAACAACGTTGTTACAATTAATTTAATTATGTAGATAATTGTTTATCTTCAATTTGAATATTTGTAAAAATTTCGTAGGCATCATCTTCGTTTGGCACTTTTTTTATTTTGAATCCTATTTTATTACTGTAATCTTTAAAAATTGAAATTAGACCTAATTCAGATTTTGAATTCTTTTTTATATTATTTTCAATATTTTTTAAAAATATTAGTTCTGGGTTTTTTGTTTCGAGTTTTTCTGAGAACTTTATAAGATTTTCCATGTTTTTTTTGTTCCCAATATTACATGTTTCAATTGATGTAATATTGTTTATTTTTTGTGACTTTATTCTAACTTCAAATTGGCTATCAGAAGAAAACTTTACCGCATTTTCAAGAAGTTCATTTATTACTGTTGATAAAACTGAAATGACTTGATGTTTATTTTTTTTGTAGGTTAATGCTTGGTAGGTTCCAAAAAAATTTGCAACAAGGCTACATTTATCCCAGTTTTTTAGATAGGACATGGGTACCGAAAACTCTATGTTAAGGTCAACATTATCTGGTTTTTTCTCTTTGTTTGCATAAGTTCCGTATAAAAAAAGCATTTTACTGAAACTCAATTGTAATTTTATCCCATAATTTATTAAGAGATGTAAGGCTCTTTTTTTGCCATGGAATGGATTGATTTGCAATTATTTTTATTGGTTTTTTTAGAGATCTTCCAAGTATTAGAATTCTAGCTAGTGCTGTTAGACCAGAACTGTTTAGATAGTTGAGTTGAACAAGATTTATTTCATATGTTTTTGTAGATAATTCTAGTTGCTCTTTAATTCCTTCAAATAAATTTTCGTAGGATAGAGGAGAGGGGAGTCTCATGCTTCCAATAATTTCAGCTTTATTTGGGATACTGCAATTTATGTTAAAATCTTCAGTTTTAATAATCATATAATTCCTCCTCATTTAATAAAAATTTTAATTGTAAGCTAACAGACTTAATTGGATCAATAGATGATTTTTTTGATTGTATTTTAATTGTAGCGTTATAATCATTTATAAGTGAATGTAAGCAGAATATTAAATTAGAAAATTCTCCATAAAAATTATATTCTTCTAAGAAATTTTTATTTTTGTTTTTTTGTAAATCTTTAAGAAGTACTTTAAGTAAATAAAAATGAATTTTTAGTATGTTGCAGTTGATGTCTATGTAAAAAAATTGATGATCCATAGATAGTTTTAGAACGTTTTCACAATTTTTAAATGTAGAGTGTTTTACTGAATATTCTATAATTTCATTAATTAAAGTTGAAATTATGTTTTGATAGGTTTGATCTTTTTTATATTTTTTGAATGTTGAGGTGAGAAAATTTGAAAAAAAATTGGCAGATAAGCTCGCTCTTTCCCAGTTTGTTAAAATGTTAATGGGTAAAAAAGAAAACTTTAATAATGATTTTTTTGTTAATGTTTTTGTACTCATGTGAATTAGTTTAATATTAACTTAATTGTTATGTATTGTAAAATTATTTGACTCAGTTGATTTAATGATTATAAATGTGACGTCATCTTGAAATATTTTGTTTGTAAATGTATTGATGGATTTGATGATTGTTTTTTTTAAGTCTTCTGTTTTTTTAGTTGCATTTTTTTGTAATAAATGGATAATTCTTTCATCATTATATTGTTCTTTTTCAAGGTCTCCATTCTTATAGGCCTCTGTTAAGCCATCTGTTGTTAATAGTAAAACATCACCATTATTTAATGTGAATTCTTTTGAATTAAAGCAGGAATCATGTAAATCTTCAGTTAAACCAATCCCTAGGGGAAGATCATTTACATCAAGGTTTTTTACAGATTTATTTTCATGATTAAAAATATATATATTTTCGTGATTTCCATGAACTTTAAACTTTTTTCCATCTCTTGTGTGAAGTGTAACTAATGAAATAGGTCTTGGTTCAGTTAATCGTTCAAAATGTTTACAAAGAATTTTATTTGCTATTTTATTAATTTTTGCAGGGTCTGAAATTTTTGTAGTTTGAATAATTGTTGAAAAAATAGATTGAATCATAAGCATTACAATTCCTGATCCCATTCCATGACCGGCAACATCTCCAAGAATAATCCATTGTTCGTCGTTTCTTTTATGAATGTCATAAAAGTCTCCTCCAATTTCATTGGATGCTTTAAAAAAAGCTGATGTTTCGCAATTTGGTATTTGATTAATATTTGGTAAAATTTCTAGTTGTAGTTTTTGTGCTACTTCAACTTGAGATGCTAATCTAAGATCTTTAATTCTTAATAAATTGATAGAAATTTGGTTGCATAATGTATTAAGTAAAGAGAGATCTTCATTCGAAAAACTTGATCCAATCATTTTATTTCCTAAAACAATTAAACAAATTAAATTGTTTTCAGAATCAAAGCAATTTAAAATCAGTTTACAGTTATCTTCAAGTGATATATTTAAATTTTCAAAATCTTTTCTGGTTAAAATTGTTTGTTTGCTTTTTTCAATTTTTTTGATGTTTTGAATGCTAAATTGAGGAGCATTATTTGAAAGTTGTTGAGTTTCTTCTGGATAATAGGTTAGTGTTTTACTTATTTCTTTAAATTTATCAAACCATTCGGGTACATAGATATAGATTGGGCTTATTTCTACATCTTCAGTTAATAATTTATATAGGTAATTTATTAAATCATCAACTTTTGTAATGAGAGATGAGTGTTTAGTGAAATTTAAAATCACTTTTTTATAATCGTAGATCCCTTTTAGAAAAAATTTTTCAGCCGTTGATTGAAGTTTTATTTTAATAAAATTGTAGGATGGAAGCATAATAAAAATCGAGCAAGTTGCACAAAGAAAACTTACGGTATTGTTTTGCGTAAGTATGAAGTGTGTTAACCAATATATTGAGAAATAGATGATTGCTGCAAGACTTAAACTTAAAAAATGAGCTAAGTACTTTCCTACAATGATATGGATTTCAAATAACTGATTTTTTAATATAGAGAAAATATTAGATATCGTAAAAATTGTAACAAAAATGGGGCCAATATGTAAAAATTCGATTATTCCGAGGTTAGGTAAAATGATATTGGTTGTAATACCTAAAACTAGAGAAATAAGTAGCCCATAAAAAAAATATTGTACTTTTTTTTTATCTTGATTTTTATATGTGTTAATTCCGTACAAAGCTAAACTTAACACAACAATAGAATAAACTATAAAACCAATTCCAAAATAAAGATACCCTGGTTTTGTGATAATTTCCTTAGAGTTTAATATTGTTGAAATGTAATGAGGTGTAAAAGAGAAGTAAGCAGATATAGCACTTGGAATTAAAATAATAGTGATAATTTTGGGTGTTAATTTAATGATCTTTTTTGGGTAGTCTAAAATAAATAGAAGAATTGTGGCCGGGTAAATACTAGAGCACATTATTGCTACACGACTCCAAAATAACGCATAGTTTGAATCTAGTCTTAGATATTGAGTTGCCATCCAAATTGAAATAAATACTGAAGAAATGAAAAATAAAATATTAGGTCTATTTTTTAAATTGAATAAAAGTAGGCCTGCAATGGCTAAGTTTATAATTAAAATAATGAAATATAATATTTCTAACATTACTAACAGTATATTTAAAATTAAAGCTAATTTGAAGACTTAAAAATGTTTTTTTTTATTATTTTTTTTTGTTATTTATTCAAAATTGTTAATAAATTCTAATATTATTTTATTTATTTTTTCGCTTTGATTGGTGTTAAATATTTTTGAATGAGTTGTTTGGATCTCTCTTAATATGAATTTGTTTAAGAAAAATTGTTGATATTTTTTTTCATTTAAGTTTAAACTCTCAGATGGTTTAACAAATAGAACTGGTATTTTTATTTTTTGAAAATGTTCTGGGTCGTAGTTTTTAATAATGTTTAAATTGTTTTTAACTAAGTTAATCCAGTTATTCAGGTATTTGTTTTCATAAAGCATCTCATTTTTTTTAATTGTAGTTATAAATTTTTTTAAGGCCTCATTTTCAAGGATGTTGTTGATGTCCTTATTTTTATTTGAATTATTTAAAATATCAAAGATAATGTCTTCATTGGGCATGTTCAAAAAAAGTTCTGAAGTTTTAGAGTTTTTAAATGGAGGATCAATTAACACTACAGCATTGATTTTAATGTTTTTGTTGTTTAGTGCCATATCTAGCGCTGTAAGTCCTCCAAATGAATAGCCTATAAAAATATGTTCTGATTGTTCTTGAATTTGATTAGAATAGAAGTCTCTTAGATTTTCTATTTTAAATTGTTTGTTTGTATCATTTATCAACTCTAATTGATTTAATACATTTGTTGTGTAATTATTTTTTAGCAATGGAAGAATATTTTTTGCATAGTCTGATGTTCCAAATACATCGGGAAAAATAATTATGTTTTTTTGTTGTTTATTGAATTGACTCTCATTGGTTTTTTTAATTTTTTCTATTAATTTTGCTTGTAATTCAATTGAATTATGTTCAAATAATTCAGTTAATGAGATGGATATATTAAATGATTTTTCAATCTTGTTTTGCAAGGTTAATAATAATAATGAATGACCTCCAATATTAAAAAAATTATCTTGAGATGTTTCTGTATTCGGTAGTATTTGTTTCCAAATTGAATAAAGTTTTTTTTCCGTTTCGTTAAAGATTTGAAGATTATAAGATTTATTGTTGAGTTCTAAAGTATTATATTTTTTTATTAATTCCATTTTATCAATTTTGTTATTGGTTGTTACAGGGAAGTCATGTAAAAAAATATAATCACTAGGCAAAAGCTCAGATATTATGTGATTTAATAAATGAGAACTTAATGTTTTGTAAATGTTATTGATGATGGAGTAATTATTTAATGTTATAAAGGCAATCAATTTTTTTTCTATTGTATTGTTGTTGCTTATCACAAGTGCGTCTTTTATAGCTTTGTGAGATTTTAAGTGGTTTTCTATTTCTTCACTTTCAATTCGTATCCCTCTGATTTTTATTTGATTGTCATTTCTGCCAAGATATATAATTTCTCCGTTTGGTGTCCATTTTCCAATATCACCAGTTTTATACATTTTTTCATTTGGGTTAAACGGGTTAGAAATAAATACGTCGTTGGTAAGTTTCTCATTGTTTAAATAACCTGGAGATAAACCTGCTCCAGAGATCCATATATTTCCTTCAGTGCCTATTGGGACGGGGTTTAAT
>JAYOLY010000033.1:0-14707 GCA_038120575.1 Rickettsiales bacterium | reverse complement strand
CATCTGTTGCTTCGATTATAGGAGCTGGAACACAGGCACATTATCAAATTGAAGCTATGTTGCTAACTAGAGATATAAAAAAAATTAAATTATTTGATTTAAATAGGTCAAAAGCCGAGACGTTAAAAAAAACAATTGAGCCCATATTTAAAGGTGACATTGAAATATCAAATTCAATACAAGAGTGCGTGAATCATGCATGCATAGTCATTACACTTACGCCTTCAAAAGAGCCAATTTTAAAACTTGAATGGCTTTCAGATCATGTGCATATCAATGCAATTGGCGCAGATGCAAAAGGAAAACGCGAATGCGATGATGCCATCATTAAAGCTGCACAATTGATAATAGATGACTGGGATCAGGCTTCTCATTCTGGAGAAATTAATGTGCCAATTCAATCAGGCTTGATTTCATCACGAGATATCTCAGCCACTATAGGCGACATTATTTGTCAGAATAAATCTGTTGATCGAAATAAAATGACATTGTTTGATTCAACAGGTTTAGCAATTCAAGATATCGCTTTAGCTGGGTATCTACTTAAAAAACTACATCATTAAAGTAGCTTTGATTGTTTCAATAATATCAGGATTAGCTAACGTTGTTGTATCCCCAACATCTTGATTTTGAGCTAATTGACGTAATGCACGGCGTATAATTTTTCCACTTCTTGTTTTAGGTAAGTCAGGGGTAAAAATAAGACGCTTAGGTTTTGCAATGGCTCCTATCAGTTGAGAAACATGCTGAATTAATTCTGAGTTTAATTCAGGTGTCGATAATACGCTTTCTTTTAGAATAACAAACCCAACAATAGCCTCCCCTTTAATCTCGTCTGGAATGCCAATTACAGCAGCTTCTGCAACAGCTGAGTGATCTACCAAGGCACTTTCAACTTCCATCGTTCCAATGCGATGACCTGCAACATTTAAAACATCATCAACTCGACCAATCACTTTAATATAACCATCTTCATCAACACTTGCTCCATCACCAGCAAAATAAGTATCAAATTTTTCCCAGTAGGTTTCTTGATAACGTGTTTCATCTCCCCAAACACCACGAAGCATAGATGGCCAAGGTTTAGTTAACGACAACAGTCCACCACCATGAGATATTGTGTCGCCAGTGGGGGACAAAATTGAGGCAAAAATTCCAGGTAAAGGCAAACCAGCAGTCCCAGGCTTCATAGGTTGTATGCCTGGCAGACCTGCAATCATAATGCCTCCCGTTTCTGTTTGCCACCATGTATCGACAACAGGACACTGTTTTTTTCCAATATGAGTGTAGTACCACATCCATGCTTCAGGGTTTATAGGTTCTCCGACAGTGCCTAGTAACCTTAAAGATGATAACGAATAAGGCTTTATACAACCTGTTCCCCATTTCATAAACGCTCTTATAGCTGTAGGCGCAGTATATAAAATGGATACACGATGCTTGTCAATTAATTCCCAGAATCTAGCTTGATGAGGAAAATCAGGAACACCTTCATATATAAAAAGCGTTGCAGCATTAGCCATTGGTCCATAAATAAGATACGTATGTCCAGTAATCCAGCCAACATCAGCAGTGCACCAATAGACATCATCATCTCGCAAATCAAAAACAGCTTTAGTAGAATATTTTGCATGAGTCAAATATCCTCCCGTTGTGTGAATAATACCCTTGGGCTTTCCCGTTGTACCAGATGTATATAAAATAAATAATTTATCTTCACTATCCATTTCTTCAGGTTCACAATAATGCTGACCATCAGCCATAAGATCATCATAGCGAATATCGCAAGAATTGTAGGATATAGCTAAGTCGTCAATATAGTTGACGACAACAACATGCTGAACAGGGTGTTCCCAGTTTGATAAGGATTTATCAACAATTTCTTTTAGAGGAATAACCTTTTCTCTACGAAGTCCACCATTAGCTGTAATAACAAGTTTAGATTGAGAATCGTTAATACGATCTTTTAGCGATTGAGCACTAAAGCCGCCAAACACAACACTATGAATGGCTCCAATTCTTGCACAAGCAAGGACAGCAATAATAATTTCAGGAATCATTGGCATATAAATAGTTACTCTATCGCCTTTTTTAATAGCTAATGTATGTTTTAATTGATATGCAAATTGATTTACTTTGTCATAAACATCTTGATAGCTTAATGGAATTGTCTGTCCAGTTTCACTTTCCCAAATAAAAGCCGTTTTTGATCCTAGTCCTTTTTTAATATGAAGATCAAGACAATTGTAAGATGCATTTAATTTGCCATCTACAAACCATTCAGAATACGGTCGGTTCCAATTTAATGTTTTTGTCCATGGCTTAAACCAATGAAGCTCGCTAGCTTGTTCTTCCCAAAATAAAAGCGAATTTGATTCAGCCTTTTGGTAAATGGACTGATCGTTAAACAATGCTTTATGCTTAAAATCTGTACTGGGTTCAATCACTTGATCATTATCAAGTAAAATATCTATGCTCATAAAAACTCCTTATTTATAAGTCTCAAATTCATTATTAGCTAGTTTTTGAAAATAGTCATTACTCCATTGTTTAACTTTTGGATAAAGAAGTAATAATGCAATTAAATTAGGTATAACCAGTAAGCCAACTGAAGCATCTGTAAAATTTAAAATATCATCAGATTTTTGAGTAGCCCCAATGTAAATAAGACCAACAAAAAGAATTTTGTATAAAAAGCTAAGATATTTTCCACCAAAAAAATATACACCAGTAGAGCCATAATAACTCCATGTAATTAATGTTGAAAAAGCAAAAAATATGACAGAAATGGCAATGAAATACGACCCAAATCCCTTAAAAAATTTATCAAATGAATGTGTTGTCAAATCTATGCCGTTATATGCTTTAACAGGTTCAAGATTGTCAAAATACCATTCAACAGCTTCACCAACAGGTAAAATCTCTAAGTAAAACGTACTGCTTTCTAGAATTAACTTTTCAATCTCTTGCTTTGAGAGTTCCTCCGTGTCTAATAATGCATCTGCCTTGTAATTAGACATATCAATAATCAGGCTATCCCACTTGTTTTCAAAAGAATAATTGCTCAACTTAATTTCTTCAGTTGGGTCGGGAATATACCCATTTGAATACACTTGAGTGATTAAACTATTTCTAAAGTCATAAACATTAAATATGACATCTCCAGCTTTTTTAAAATAAGATAATCTCATTAAATCTTCAGGGGATTCAATTTTCATTTTAAACGATTGATGACGATTCGAATAATTAATATATTGAAGAACATTGTTATTGGTAAATGGTCTTAATACATCTGAGTTTTTGGGAATATCCTCAGAGGTTATACTCCAAAGGGTTCCCATTGTCATAGACGTATCAACTTCTTGAAAATCATACAAAAGTTCAGTGGTATTTTGATACTTATAAGTTCCAAAGCTTCCAGTTAAAACAATAACAAGAGCTGTAGCGGTACAAACAATGATTGTATCAATAAATGGGCCTAACGAAGCAACAATACCTTCTCTAACAGGATAGTCTGTTTTTACTGCTGAATGGGCAATTGCTGCAGAGCCTAATCCAGCTTCATTTGAGAAAATACCACGTCTAACACCCATAATAATGACGCCAAAAAGACCTCCTGCAGCAGCAGACCCTGTAAATGCGTCAGTGAAAATGGCATAAAAAGCAGCAGGAATGAGTTTGTAGTTAAGCACACAAATTGAGATGGCTCCCAAAATGTAGACAATACACATGAATGGAACAATTTTTGATGCAACTTGACCAATTCTTTTGATACCCCCCAGAATAACAACGCCAGCAAGGACCAAAATAACAATGCCTGAAATATGATTATCTATGCCAAAGTTAGTGTTTAATGTTAAAGCGGCTTGATTAACTTGAAATAAGCAACCTGCCCCTAAAGCAGCAACAGATATTAAAACAGCATAGACAACAGATAAAGATTGTAATGATTTAGGCAACCCTTTTTTTATGTAATACATTGGACCACCATAAACAATACCCTTAAGATCAATTTTCCTGTAATGAGTGCCAAGTGTGCATTCAATAAATTTTGTAGACATGCCTAAGATACCAACGATCCACATCCAAAATACAGCACCGGGCCCACCCATAGAAATTGCAATGGCAACTCCGGCAATATTACCAAGCCCAATAGTTCCTGAAAGAGCTGCAGATAAAGCCTGAAAATGACTAATTTCACCTTTTTCGTCTGGGTTATCATACTTGCCTGAAACAAGTTGAAGGGCATGCTTAAACCCTTTAAATTGAATGAATTTAAAAAGAACAGAAAATAAAATGCCTGCAAACAAACATAAAATGGTCACTGGCCAATTCCAAATAAATCCAACAAGTAAGTTTAATAAATCACTCATATTTAATCCTTTTTATAAATGTGTATAAGTATATTATAGAAATAATATTTTTATATTACAAAGTTGAATTAAAAAGACGCGAGATGCAATAACAATTGCAGAAAAAGAAAAAACAGTGATAGTATCATCACAATGAAAATTAAAGATAATATAGTTATAATTTCTGGTCCGTCTGGAGTCGGAAAGGGAACTGTAATCAATAGCTTAATAGCTGAAATAGAAACTTTTTCGTTGGCTGTCTCGGCCACAACAAGAAAAAAAAGAAATAATGAGATAGACAATGTAGATTATTATTTTTTTGATACAGAAACGTTCGATAAAATGATAAACAACAATGAGTTTATTGAATATTGTGAAGTTCATGGTAACAAATACGGAACATTGTATTCAGAAATTAAAAAAATAAATAATTCAGGAAAAATTTGTTTGCTTGAAATTGACACTCAAGGTGCTCAAAAAGTGAAAAAAAAAATAGATAATGCTGTTATGGTTTTTTTAAAACCACCTTCAATTGAAGCGTTAAAAAAGAGACTGTTGAAAAGAGGGACAGACAATGAAATGGTTATAGAGAATAGACTCAGGAATGCACAAAAAGAAATAGATCAAATTGAACACTATGATTTTGTAGTAGTTAATGATAATATTTCTGATACTGTTAAAAATATTAAAATGTTCTTTGAACAACATTTTTCTAATGAGGTGTAGAAATGCATAGCAAAAGTAAAGATCTTGCAAAAAAAATAAAAGAAGCAAATTATCCAACGATTGATGTAAGCGAACTTCAACCAATGTTTCCTAACAGATTTTTATTAACTGCAGCTGTGTCAAAACGTGCTAGACAAATCACTGAAGGTGCAAAACCAACAGTAGATTTTTATCCAGATGAACCATATGATCCAATTTCAATAGCCTTAAAAGAGTTGTTGTTAGGAAATATTGAAGTCACAATGAAATCATCAGTTGATAATGAATTAGAAATGATAGAAGAAATGGATTTGAATTTAAATATTCAGTTAAAAGAAGAAGAAGAAAAAGAAGTCGAAAAAAAACCAAAAAAAGTTAAACAATCTTAATGTCAACTGTCATTCTGGGTATTACAGGTAGTATTGCTGCCTATAAAGCCCCTGAAATTGTAAGACTTCTCAAAAAACAAGATAAGCGTGTCATTACAGTCCTAACAAAATCAGCAGAAGCGTTTGTTTCACCAATAGTTTTAGAAAATCTATCTGAGGAAAAATGTCATACAGATAACGATTTACTAGACTCAAAAAGTTATCATTTAAGTTTAGCCAGACAAGGAGATATACTAATTATTGCTCCTGCATCAACGAATACAATAGCAAAATGTGTTCATGGTATTGCAGATTCACTTCTTGCCAACATTTTCTTAACATTTAAAGGACCAATTCTTATTGCACCTGCAATGCACACTGAAATGTATGAGCACAAAACAACTCAAAAAAACTTGAAAGAAATTAAAAATTATTCACACGTTATTGGACCTGGGTTCGGAGATCTAGCTTGTCATGATGTTGGAATAGGCCGAATGGTTAGCCCAAATTTGATTGCGGATGCAAGTGATTTTTTGTACTTTCCAAAGCTAAATTTAAAAGGAAAAAAAATTCTAATAACAATAGGTGGAACACGAGAAAACATTGACGAAGTTAGGGTAATATCAAATAATTCCACTGGACGTCTTGGAAAAGCTATTGCATTACTAGCTCAACTATCTCAAGCAGATGTCTCAATTGTCTCGACTGTTTATATTGATGAGTGTGGATATAAAAAAATACACATGGTAAATACTGCCAAAGAAATGAAAGAAAAAGTTGATAAGCTTATGCCTACTCACGATACGTTAATCATGGCAGCAGCTGTTTCTGATTTTACTGTTGAAAACAAAGAAAAAAAGATCAAGCGAGATGCCAATAAAACATTAGAGCTTAAAGCGACAACCGATATTTTGAAATTTATTGCTAAGAAAAACACTGAAAAACAAATTATAGGTTTCTGTCTGGGCGATAAAAAAACATTAGAAAAAAATGCAATTACAAAATGTAAAGAAAAATATTGTGATTATATCATAGCAAATCCATTAGATTCATTCGGAAAAGACAAAAGATCTATTTTAATATGTAACAAAGAAAAAAAATTAAATAGTTATGAAGATATTTCTGTGCAGAAAGTTGCATATGAGATATTAAAGTTAATCAAATAAGTCAAATTCATTCAAAAATTTATTCCAAAATAAGTTCCAGCGTCTAATAACAGAAGCAATTTTTTTTAGAATGTTTTGATAATCCGTAGGTTTAAGTAAAATTATAGCCGCGAGAAAAATAAGAAATGTTTCTGAAATACTCAAGCCAAACATTTACTTGTCTCCAATTCGAAAAATATGAGCCAATAATAAGGAGCCTATAAAGAGTAGACACAGGGGAACGGCTACCAATAATTGAGTTAATATGTCAGGAGGTGTCAAAATTGCTGATAAAGCAAAAATTAAAATAATTACAACTCTCAAGCTTTTCCAGACAAAAGATCGCGAAGCAAGTTTAAATAAAAGAACAATCCAAAGAAAAATAGTAATTTGAAAAATAAGTATCATGTAAGACAGTAGGTTGAACACAAATAAAATATTGTCAGAGTACGTAAGTAGTAAACCAACTGTATCAGGAACGAAGTGTTTGCTTACTAGGAAATTTAAAGAAATTGGAATTAATAGAAAGTAGCTGTAAAAAAAACCAATAACACCAAGAAAAAGCCCGAAAAATAAACCAATTAGGATGACTTTTTTTTCCCTTTTATTTAATCCTGGAAAAACAAATTTTAAAATTTGATAAGTAAATATAGGCAAAGACAATATGATTCCAGACAAAATAGAAAATTTAAGTTTTACTGTAACAGGATCAATGACAGAGCTAACAAAAAAATTATTATTAATAGAATTTTTGATATCTTTAAAAGGTAAAGATAAAAAAATATAGATATCATTGTAAAAAAAATATGTAATAAAAGAACAAACTATAAATGAAAATGCACAGATTAGTACACGTTTTCTCATTTCAGAAAAATGAGACAATAAGCCTTGAGATACCATTTAATTTAGGTTAAGAAATGTTGAAGGGAATTGTATTTTATTTGAGCCATCCAGAACAATTGAAGGATTAGATTGATTTTTTTGTGGCGGATTCTTGCTAAAAAATTTAAGAACATGTAAATCTTTACCCGACTCCTTGAGGTTGAACTTTAGTTGTTGAAACGTATTAGAAGATTTGTTCAAGTCAGATTCATTATGAAAAATATAGCTTGAGCTTGATTTTGTAGAAGATATAATGGATACATTAGATATGCTTTCGAATTGAGGATTTAGATCACTAAAATTAGCATCTTGTAATGAAAAGTTAGAATTTAGAAATGTATTAATTGATGAAACATTTTTTTTGATTTCAGAAAGCGATTTGTTAATCGTTTGGTTTGATTTTTCATTCATTTTGTTTTTAACTTCATGTTTAAATTGTGATAAAACACTTTGGAATATGAAGCTGGATAACGCTAGACCTATTGAGAAATATAGAAAGTTAGAATTTATATTAAGCCCAAAATCAAAAAAAAGGTTTGATACAGAAAAAATTAAAAAAAATAATACAATGTTTCTCAAAAAAGAATAATTTATTTGAGAATTAAAAAATGATTTTACTTTATTTAACATAAGGTAATTATTATATCTATTATTTAAAAATTCAAGATTAAAATGAATTAAAAAAAAGATAAATTCTTTTCTAAAGCAGCAGTAATTTCAAGATTTGTGGCATTTAAATTAGTTAAAAAGCTACGATGATCTCTATTAGAGCGATAATCTGGTTCTTTCGAAGGATGTGCTAAATACTTAGATATTAGATTTAAATCGAAATCATACAAAATAGTGCCATGAAATAAAATTGAATCTCTTGTTCGTCGCTGTGCATTCCCTGAAAATTTTTTATTGTTTAAACACAAGTCGGTATGGCCTTTTAATTCTATATTTGAATTAAGACATGATAGAGCGTTTTTGATAGATTCCATAATAAATACGTTGCTCTCAGAAATTAAACGTAGACGCGGATGATATGAGAGTGGTAAAAAAATGCTATAACACAAACAACCTGGACCTAACAAAACGGTACCTCCTCCACTAGACCGTTTAATAATGCAAACATTGTCTTGTTCTACCTTGGTAAAATGCGTCTCTATATTTTCATTATTGCTTCTACCCAGAACAATGCCGTAGGTTGAACATTCCCATAGTCGCAAATATGCATAGTTGGATGTTGAGGAAAGAGCTTGATGAAAATTGTCGTCAAAATCAAGATTTTCTTTTAAACTTTTAAATGTTTCAGGAATAATAGTCAAAGAATTCATCTTAAGTCCTTGCAAGTGTAATTAATTAAAACTAAACTATATATTTAAAAGGAAAATATTATGATAATCAAGAATAAAGATCAAAAAAAACTTAAATTAAGCGCATTGCTCAGCCAATTTAATGATATGCTCAAAGATGGTGATGAGATTGATGCCGCAGATTTTATTTCAGAATGTGTAAGCTTAATCAATAAATATAATGTAAAAGTTGATGGAGCTAAAAATACTCATTACGTTAATTCAATAAATTTAGAAGACCAACCAGAATATCCCGGCGATATTGCAATAGAAGAAAAAATTCAAGATATTATTAGATGGAACGCCATGGCTATGGTAGTTAAAGCAAACCGTGAAAATGATGGCCTTGGTGGACACATTTCATCTTATGCATCAATTTCTACGTTGTATGAAGTAGGCTTTAATCACATATTTAGAGGAAACAATGGCAGCTTTGAGGGTGACCAAATCTTTTTTCAGGGACATTGCTCTCCTGGCAACTATTCTAGAGCCTATTTAGAAGGTAGGCTAAGTGCAAAAATGTTGCATAATTTCAGACAAGAATTAGCAGAAGAAGGCGGATTGTCATCTTACCCACATCCTTATCTGATGCCAACTTTTTGGCAATTTCCAACAGTTTCAATGGGGCTAGGTCCGTTGCTAGCCATATATCAAGCACGCTTCAATCGCTATCTTGTAGCTAGAGGCATCATTGATTCAAGTTATGAGCCAAGAGTCTATTGTTTTATCGGAGACGGAGAAACAGACGAACCTGAAACACTTGGGGCTATCAAACTAGCTGCAAGAGAAAATCTAGACAATTTAACATTTATTGTGGATTGCAATTTGCAAAGACTTGATGGTCCAGTGTGTGGTAATTCCAAAATTATTCAAGAACTTGAAGCTGTTTTTAGAGGCGCTGGTTGGAACGCAATTAAAGTAATATGGGGATCTGGTTGGGATGAGTTGCTAAACTCTGATCATAGAGAACTTTTGATCAAAAGAATGGAAGAAGCTGTTGATGGAGATTATCAAAAGTATGTTGTAGAACCAGGAAGCTATTTTAGAAAGCATTTTTTTGGTAAATACCCTGAACTATTGTCTCTTGTTAACCATTTAACAGACAAAGATCTTAAAGGACTTCTACGTGGTGGACACGATCCAAAAAAAGTTTACGCAGCATACAAAAATGCAATGGAGACAAAAAATGTTCCAACTGTAATTTTAGCTAAAACAGTTAAAGGATACGGACTTGGTGAAGCTGGTGAAGGAAAAAATATTTCTCATCAACAAAAAAAATTAAACGAAAAAGAATTACGTGAATTTAGAGAAAAGCTAAATATCCCAATTAGCGATGAAGATGTTGTTGAAACACCTTTTTACAAGCCAGACGAGCAAACTGCCGAGATGAAATATTTAAAAAATCAGCGTCAAATGCTTGGCGGATACATACCAGAAAGAAAGTTGACGACCCAAAAACTAGTCACACCTGATTTAGATTTTTTTAGCGACTTACTTAAAGGAACTAAAAGTGATATTTCAACTACAATGGCATTTGTAAGAGTTCTAAGCAAAATTATGAGGCACAAAGACATTGGTAAATTAATAGTTCCAATCATACCTGATGAAGCTCGAACATTTGGTATGGAATCATTTTTTACTCAATATGGAATTTATTCTCGTTGGGGACAGCTTTATCAACCAGTAGATTTTGAAACAATTATTTATTACAGAGAATCAAAAGATGGTCAAATACTAGAAGAAGGAATCAATGAGGCTGGTGCCATGTCATCGTTTATTGCATCTGGAACCTCTTATGCAACTCATGGAAGGTATACCATACCTTTTTATGTTTATTATTCTATGTTTGGGTTTCAACGAATTGGAGATTTAATGTGGCTTGCTGCAGACATTCAGGCAAAAGGCTTTTTGCTTGGAGGAACAGCTGGGAGAACTACTTTAAATGGAGAAGGTCTTCAACATCAAGATGGCCATAGTCATTTAATTGCCAATACCATTCCTAATTTATACACATATGACCCAGCGTTTTTATTTGAAATCACAGTCATTATACAACATGGTATGAAAGAAATGTTCGAGAAAAATAAAAATGTTTTTTACTATCTAACTATTGGTAATGAAAATTATGCTCAACCAGAAATGCCAAAAGGTGTTGAAGAAGGTATAATTAAAGGGTTGTACAAATTTAAAGAAAATAAATCAAAACTAACATTCAAAGCCCATATTTTTGCTAGTTCAGGAATTATTAATCATGCATTTAAAGCTCAAGAAATATTAGAATCTGATTATAATGTATCTGCTGATATATGGTCAGCTACAAATTACAAACAACTAAGAACTGATGCATTAAATTGTGAACGTTGGAATATGTTAAATCCTACGAAGAAAGCAAAGCAATCATATTTAGAAAAAACACTTGCTAAAGAAAAAGGCGTGTTTGTCGCTGTTTCAGATTATATGAAGCTTGTACCTGATCAAATATACAAATGGGTGCCAGGCGGGTTGTTTACACTAGGAACAGACGGTTTTGGACGCAGTGATACAAGAGAAAATTTGAGAGACTTTTTTGAAATAGACGAGCGTTATATTGTTGTTGCTGTTTTATATCAATTGTTAAACCACAAAAAAATAACTAGTGACGTTGTTGAGAAAGCAATAAAAAAATTGAAAATTAATATAAATAAAAGCTTTCCAATATTGGTTTAGCTAATATTGGATAAAGGGAGATTAACATGGATATTAAAATTCCAAATTTAGGAGACGGAATAGACTCAGCAACAGTCATTTCTATATTAGTTTCACCAGGAGAAAGCGTTAGTAAGGATCAAACATTAATTGAGCTTGAAACTGACAAAGCTGTTGCTCCAGTTCCAGCTCCAGAAAATGGAGAAATTGGAAGTATAACAATCAAAGAAGGCGATGTTTTAAAAACAGGGTCAATTATTGGATCTTACAGTGGATCAAGTAGCTCTGAATCAAAAGTAGAAACTAAAGTCGAAAGTCAATCGGAAGTTCCAGCAATAACGCAAAACAATATTGTTGCTCCAGTTCAAACTCCAATAGACATAAAACCCGTTGGTATATCAGGAAAAGTTCCCCCTTGCTCTCCTAGTCTTAAAAAACTTGCTTCAAGAATAGGTCTAGATTTATCAAGGATTCAGCCCACAGGAAAAAACGGAAGATTAACAGATCAAGATGTCTATAATTACGTTCAATATTTACAAACAGTATCACTCAATCCTAGCCAAAGTGCTACAGAAGAACTAACACCTAAAAAAGTAAAAAAACCTCTTCCAGATTTTTCAAAATTTGGATCAATAGAAGTTAAAAAATTATCTTCTCTAAGACAAAAAATTGCCGAAAAAATGGACGAGTGTTGGACAACTATTCCTCATGTTACACAACAGCAACAGATTGATATTACGTCATTAATGGCGTTGAGAAAAAAATATAATCCTAAATATATTAAGAAAAGCACTAAAATAACGCTGACTGTATTTGCAATTAAAGCTGTTGAAAAAGCTCTTAAAGAGTTTCCACAATTTAACTCTAGTTACGATTATGAAAAAAATGAATTGATTTTAAAACAATATTTTAATATTGGAATTGCAGTTGATACTGAGTCTGGCTTGATTGTTCCTGTCATTAAAGATGTAGACAAAAAGTCAGTATTAGAGTTGTGTCAGGATCTTGATACTATTGCTGAAAAAGCAAGAAATCGCACCTTAACAATGGAAGATCTTTCTGGAAGTACATTTACAATTTCTAATCTTGGAGGACTTGGTGTAGGTGCATTTACCCCGATAGTAAACGCACCAGAAGTAGCAATATTAGGAATCGGCGCCGGGCAATGGCAACCAGCTTTTGATTCAAAAGACAAGCTAATTAAAACTCTCGTTATGCCAACCTGTTTATCATATGATCACCGCGTTATTGATGGGGCTGATGGAGCACGTTTTATCAATAAAATCAAAGAAGAATTTGAAAACTTTAAAGAAGATCAGTTAAAGGAGCTTTAAAATGAATTACCTAGAAAAAGATGTCGTTGTTATAGGTGCTGGACCTGGAGGTTATGCCGCAGCTTTTTATGCTTCAAGTCATGGAAAAGATGTTTTATTAATAGAAAAAAGTTCAGCTTTAGGTGGTGTGTGTCTTAATGAAGGGTGTATTCCATCAAAGGCATTAATTCACGCATCTGATTTAATCAAAGAAGCAGAGCATGGTAGTCATTTTGGGATTGAATTTAATAAGCCAAAAATTAATTTAGATAAATTAAGAGAATGGAAGAACTCCATTATAACAAAACTAAATAGTGGAATTCAGCATTTGGCTGATAAAAAAAATGTAACTGTATTGAATGGAAGAGCTATTTTTGAAGATTCAAAAACAATTCGAGTTGAAACTGAAACAGGTCAACAATTTATTAAGTTTAAAAGTTGTATTATTGCAGTAGGGTCTAAACCTGCATTGCCAGCGGCATTTGATTTAGGCAATAAAAAAATAATGACATCTAAAGAAGCACTTGATATAGAAGAAATTCCTGAAAAAATGCTAGTTGTAGGTGGGGGATACATTGGTCTGGAACTTGGAACTGTTTATAGTTCATTGGGATCCAAAATAACAGTCATAGAAGCATTTTCAAATTTACTTGCCGGAGCCGATCCAGATTTGGTTAGACCCGTAAAAAAACTTGCAGAAGAACGATTTGAAGACATTTTAACAGATGCAAAAGTTATTAAAATGGCAACTAAAGGGAAAAAAATAGAAGTAACATATGAACACAATGAAAAGAAATTAGTCAGTCTTTTTGATAGAGTGCTTGTTTCAGTTGGAAGAGTTCCAAATTCAGACGATTTAGGTTTAGAAAACGCAGGTATAGATGTCGATGATAAAAAATTTATAAAAGTAAATGATAAACTAGAAACATCTGTCGATAATATTTATGCAATTGGCGACATTGCTGGTGGTATTTTACTAGCACACAAAGCATCAATGGAAGCCAGAAAAGCTGTCGAAAATATTTGTGGAGAAAATAGTTCTAAAAAAGGTGTTCATATACCAGCTGTAGTCTTTACAGATCCTGAAGTTGCTTGGTGTGGACTTACAGACACAGAAGCAAAAGAAAAAAACATAAAAGTCTCTGTTTCAAAATTTCCTTGGGCCGCATCTGGAAGAGCCTTGTCATTAGACAGAGTTGATGGCATGACAAAATTAATACTTGAAGAAGAAACAGACAAAATATTAGGTGTTGGGATAGTGGGGCCTGGGGCATCTGAATTAATTGCTGAAGGCTGTCTTGCAGTAGAAATGGAAGCAACAGCAGAAGATTTATCTCTTGTTGTTCATCCACATCCAACACTATCTGAAACACTTCTTGAGAGTGCTGAATTGTTTTACGGACATTCAGCTCATGCATATAATCCAGCAAAAGAATCAAGTCCTGTAAAAACACGCTAAATAATTAGTTTTTTTTTGCATATTTAAAATTGAGATTGAATCCCATTAAGCTTGAAAACTGGAGAAATTAAAGTATAATGTAACAACATTATGAGTACGAAAGAATTTGAAAACATTGCGAATAAAGAGTATAAGTTTGGTTTTAAAACAAATATAAAATCCAATGTGCTCAGAAAAGGTTTAGATGAAGATGTCATTAGAGAAATTTCCAAAAAAAATGATGAACCAGATTATATTTTAGAATTCCGCCTCAAAGCGTTTAAAAAATGGCAAACCATGCAAGAGCCAGATTGGGCATTATTAAATTATCCTGAAATAGACTATCAAGACATCAGTTATTACGCAGAGCCTGAAAAACCCAAAGAAAAACTTAGTAGCATGGACGACGTAGATCCAGAGTTAAAAAAGACATTTGAAAAGCATGGAATTCCTTTAGTAGAGCAAAAAAGACTTGCTGGTGT
>JAYOLY010000032.1:411-14715 GCA_038120575.1 Rickettsiales bacterium | reverse complement strand
TAAACAATATGTAGAACCAACAAATAAATCATTATCTGTCGGATTTAATACGTTTGATATTGTTGAATCATATCCAGATGAAAAAGATAGTAACCAAGCAACTCCACAACTTGTGGGAGAGGCGTATGCGTTTCCATCTCCAGCACCTAACGGAGAAACAGAGATTGGGTTTCGACTAGAACATGCGTCAATGGACCTGACGTTTTCCTTGTTTAATGTGTATGGAACACAACTGTATTCAATCACTGAAACGTATGGTACTGGGTATAATCGAATTCCAATTCAGTCAGCTATTCTTGGATTTCCTCTGTCTGTGGGTGTGTATTATTTCACGTTACAAGATTCCAGTAATACCGTGTTGTCCAAAGGCAAATTTGGAGTTGTACGATGATGTATAAATATCTTTGTCTTTTAATGTTTGTGATTGTTTCGTTGATTAATGCTTCTGATTATCATGTACCTACACAATATATCGGTGCATCGGCAACATCGGTGAGTTTGGGAACATCATTTTTTTCAGAGGAATCAAATGCACTGTTTGAAACGGATGTATTGGCACAATCGGGGATGGCTGTTTCAGCATTTCATGTAAATAGTATGGGCGATTACAACACTAGTGTCGGATCGATATCGATGACAATCAAAAATCTTGTTGTTGGGGTGGGCGTGGCTCAAGCTGGAACAACAGGTATTCCAATTACAACACAACAAGGACTTGATCATGAGATTGTTCCAACAGGGGAGACGTACAACTATACCAATATACAGTACAAAGGAACGGTGTCATTTCATGTATCAGAAGCTATTGGTCTAGGTGTTGGGTTTAATGTGTATGAATCAGACTTGTATACAAATAAAGGAACTGGAACGGCTTTGTCAGTATCAACTCGAGTTCGCTTTTCACCGAAACTTGAGATAGGTGTTCATCTGAATAATCTGTACTCTGAAGGGGTGGAATTTGAAACAGCCACTGAAACACTTCCAATGAACATGATGTTTGCGTTTCAATCGAATCTGACAAAAACACTGACACTGCTTGGCACCCTTACAACCACAGCATCTGAACTGGAGTATGACACAAATCAACGAGCAAGTTTGGGACTGTCGTATCAGGTGCTTTCCTCTTTCTTAGTTCGAGGTGTTGTATTTCAAGACTATAGTGGACTGACATTAAAAACACATATTGCAGTGGGAAGTAGTTTGCAACTACACCCATTACAGCTGAATTACGCTTACAAAACTGTGGAATACGCTCCGTCATCAGGACAACACTTTATGAGTATAAGTTTTAATTTAAAAAACAAATAAAAAATAAATAAAAAATAAATAAAAAGGGAGATATACGATGAAAAAAATACTGTTAGCATGGGTTATGGGGATACTGATTGCATCACACGTGATGGCAACAGGACGCTTTTTTGTGCCTGTATACATTGATCACTATCACTATGGACAACTTACAGCGACATTGCCCGAATTGTTTTTAACGATATACGATCAAGATGACGACATATTATATGAAGAAACATTTTTAAATGTTGAGATGGAAAAAGGACGTACAACATTACAGATTTCCGATGAAGATCAAGTCAAACTATCAGAAGATGCACGAAAAGTAGGGATATTAGTTCCAGAGTTTGAGGAAGAATATATATTTAATATTCAAGAAGTCCCTTTTTCACGTCATGCATTTAAAGCACAACATATGGATTGGGAAGGGATATCAAACAAACCAAGTTTAACAGAGTTGGAAGGCAATCTTGATGCAAGTCGTGTAACAGGATTGCAAGAACAACTGGATCAGGCAACATTTACAGGCGTCATTAAAGCCAATGACATTAAATCACGACTATTAATTGAAAATGAACGAGAACAAAACAATACGTATGCTGGTATTGAATTGCTTCATGATGGAAAAGGATCAGAGGCATATTTAAAATTAAATAAAAATAATTTTGGAAAAAATCAACTGATGATGGGAACAGAAACAAACGATGATGTCATGATTTTAACTGATAATGAACCACGCATAAAAATTAGTGATGATGGGATTGAGACATATGTTCCAATAAAAGGAGATGGATCTGAATTGACTGATATTTCAATAGACCATGTTTCAGGATTAACCAGTCAACTTGAAAGCCTATCAACTACTATGGAAGAGTTGGAATCTAATTTAGAAGTCGATACTGATCAACAAGAACTGACGTTAATAGGGGATACCTTATCTATTGAACGAGGAAATAGTGTTGATTTAAACAAATATTTAGATAACACGGATAATCAAACATTAACATTATCAGGAGATAGATTAGAAATTAGTGGTGGAAACAGTGTCGATTTAAGTGGATATAAAAGTAGCATTGAATCAGAATTGGCGTTTGGTGGGTCAAATGCACGAACAAGTGGAGCAACAAAAGTGGCTGTATATGATGAATTTGATAATTCAGATTCAGATACGGTTCAAGATGTGTTAGACGATTTAGATGATGCGATAGAAACATTAAAATCGGCAACAGTAGATGAAGCAGAAATTGATGGCTATGTTGCCAATAACGGCTACTTAACAGCAACATCATCATTGAATGGCGATAAGGTGACACAGGCAACAACATCACAACGTGGAACGGTACAGTTAAGTAGTGCGACAGACTCATCATCAGAAACAACGGCTGCAACGTCAAAAGCGGTACATGATGTGAAAACGTCATTAGGAAATTTGGCATACAAAAATAACGATGATGAAGAAGTACAGTTTTTAAATACTGTAAGAGTTAAAGACTTAATATATGAAACTATTAAGCAAAAAGAGAATCAAGATATTGTTTTATATGATCCAAAAAATTCAAGTAATATTGGTCATTCTGGGGTAGCTATGTTTGCGAGTGGATTTGTTGAAATCAGAAAGGGAGTCAATGAGGTAACGGTAACAGTACCATTTAAATGGATTGGAGGCGTTATTAATGTGTATTGTAATGGAGATCCGAATACATTTATGCATGATGGAACATATTCACATACATTTGTCTCAACTTACCATGCATTAACACATCGAGAATGGGATAAACATACTGTTGTTCAAAAAATTGGGGATGATACCTCTTTTGTAATATCAAAAGATCATGATCAATGGTGTAATATTTCAGATGCAGATGAAACATCATTTACGCTTAATGGTAATGAAACATATTCATTTTATGCATCATGGTGGATAACAGCACCGTCACAATAATTAGTAGGTTAATTCAATGGTTAGATCTGGGAATTGAGGCTCGCCCAGATCGGAGCCTGTAAGCGTAAAATCAGTGATAGATTGAACAGTAATAATGAGATCACTTTCAGCGTGAGACGGATCTTCAGTTCTAAATTTACTTAATGTGTAATCATCTTCATTGATAATCACTTTGTCATAAGATTGCGTTGATTGTGTTGATGAACATGATATAACAAAACAGACACTTAAAAAGATAAGAATATAGCGAATCATAATAACTCCTTATTGACTTGATACACGACATTATTGAGTTCATATCGAGTCACATATGATTTAATATAAGTACCCTGTTCATAAATGAGATCAATAATGAGTTTAACGTCTGCTCCTGATACATCTTTGACAGTGATATGTTTACGAGTGCGAGTAATTCCAAATTCAGATTGAATTAAATCTCCCCAACGCACTTTATAGCCACCGTTAGGAATTGGAGTTCCGTAAGAGACTAATAAATCATAAAGTTCAGCTCGAGTATAGCCATTATTGGTATAAGATAATAGTCTTGCAATAGCTCCTAAAAATAAAGGACTACTATTTGATGTACCACTGGAAATGGATTCAAATGTAGTTGTATTTTCAGCAGGAGCAGAAAATTTTATGTTTGTATTATCCAGAGTTGTTTGAAATCCATCGATAATAGCTTCTTGATTCTTTTGAAGTCCACCAATAGACCATATTTCAGTTCCAAAATCAGGATTGTCCCATGCATTAACAACATCATTTCCTCCAGCGGTGACAGCAAAAAAGTTTGGATTTGATTCCAAATGAGTTTTTAAAACATTTCCAAAGTTTGGTTCTGGAAATCCAATAAAGGAATAATTGATTAATTGAGCTCCTTTTGATATTGCCCATGTAGTAGCATCTGCAGCTTGCTCCATTCGAAAAGTATGAATATTGGCATACAATAAATTACATTGAGGACATAATCCTTTAAAATTTTCTTTGTAATCATGAGGATGAACAATAATAGAGGCAGCTCCAGGTCCATGAGAGCTATCATAGCGATCATTTTCAGGGTGTTTGTAAAATCCTAAGATATTGTAATTAAAATAATTATACTGGTTATATGGCATATAACCAGTATCAACTACAGCAACATTGATAGGGGTGTTGTAAGGTAAATAATCTAAATATATCCATTGAGGATCTTCCATGAAATCAAACATATCATAGGCTTGAGCCATAACGTTATTGACTTTAAATAAAATGATAAAAATAATGACAATCATAATACCTATCCAAAAAGAAGGTGATTGTTGTTTTCTTTTTTGTTTTTTAGTCGTTAGAAAGGGCATGTTAATTTCCTATGAACGAGTTATTTGAGGAGATCCAACTAATTCAGTAATTAACGAGACAATGTCTTTAAAGTAAATAAAATCGTCTTTAGTGCCATGTTGATATAGTGCATTACAGAGAGTAACTTTATCAAAGCTAACATTAATTAACGTTTCTTGTTGTCCTGTTGGTGTGTTTGAAATTTCTTTAATAAGTTTAATACTAGATATTTTTTGATCAAAAAGTTTTAAAAACACAGAATTGTGAAAATTGTTTTCAATACCTCGTTGATAGACATGGTTTTCTTCAGTACATTTTCTTTTAAAAATATAGCTAATAACATTATCTTTAGTTTCATTATTAATTCCTAGTACATCACAATCAAAAACAAATAATGATGGGTGTAAAATTTTCATGCCAATATCTTGTTTTTTGTATGTATCTAATACACTTTTTAGATTTTTATGTCCTTCCGCATCAACAAATTTTATTGAGTCTAAATTTAAATTTGGAGAAAATAAGGTAATGGCTTTTTTGATATAAATGATATCAGTTTTACCTTCACATAATATGATTAATGTCGTATTAGATATTTTATGTTTCGTAGATGGAGACGCCTTAATAAGATTAATAAAATCAATATTATTTAAAATATCGTTTGATAAAGGAAGTTGATTAAACCATTTATCTTGATTAGCTTCTAAAGCTGCAATTCTAGATAATGCATTGTCTAGTTGTTTTTGAGTGATATTTTCTTTGATAGAATATCCATCTAGTAAATGTTGTTTTAGGATATGTGTTGCCCATTGTCTAAATTGAGTGCCTTTTTTTGTGCTAATACGATATCCCACAGCTAATATTGCGTCTAAATTATAGTGTGTTATAGGTCTATTAATTGATCTATTTCCTTCAATTTGAACATGTAAGTAATCCTTACTAGTTGAATTTTTTTCGAGCTCTTTTTCGTCAAAAATATTAGTTAAATGCATAGTAATATTTTGTCGAGTTGATTCAAATAAATCAGCCATTTGTTGTTGAGTAATCCAGACGGTTTCATTGTCAATTTTGACATCAAAAACAACATTTCCATTTTTTGAAATGTAGGTATAAACATCATTTTTGAGTTCAGAATCAGGAAAAATAATGTCTATATTTTCAGAATCAAGAGTAATTATTATTTTTTTTAACACATCTATTTGTGACTCTTTTTTGAAAAGTGAAAGACATTTTTCGATACCAGATTTGGTGAAAAAAGTGGGAAGTTTTCTAAGCCCTCCATGTTCTAAACTTGAAGTCGCAAATTGCGACATCAAGACGTCAAATTCATCTTTTTTCAATACAAAAATTTCTTTTTCTGAAAATAGATTTTGATTTCTTTTTAATTGTTCATTTAAACGTTTCGTTTCTATATCTAAAAGACTAGCTAAGTCTCTATCAAGTAGACCGTCTTCTCCTCTGAAAGTATAAATAGAGTTTTTAATTTTTTTATTCATGATAATCTCCTATATTGTATCAGTTTTTTGAGTTCCTAAATACAATTTTTGTTTTTTTGTAAAAAGAGTGGAATCTGAAACGGAGATGGTCTGTCAAAAACAACGGCTTTTGACAGCTTGAGGCGACGTGGAAGATAAACTATTTTTTTAAATTAAAGGAGGGGTTGGGTAAGAACTAAATAATTTTTTTTTGTTATAATTAAATTTTACAAAGGTAAATTTAAAAATGAAAATCAAAGAATTAATATTAAAATTGTATGTTCTTTTAAAATATGATTTCAGAAATGTAGCTATTTACATTTCTCAATTTATTTTAGGAATTATTGCTGTAATTTATGGAATAAAACTTATCACAATTAATTTCATTTTTAGCTTTATTATTTTCATATGGGGAATCATAATTATCCCTCCAATCGCTATCTATTTAGAATCAAAAACAAAACTATCATTAAAGTTTCGATTAAAAGTTATACTATTAATAATAGCTTTAGTATTAGGTTCAATTATAAACACAAACTATTCCAATAAAAAACTTGAAAAAACATTTTTAAAAAACAAATTAACTATTATTCAAAATATAAATAAAAAAATAGATTTATAAAAATATGACGAAGCATTAGACATAATTAAAAAATATGAATTTATTAAAATTAATGATTTGGTTCAAAAAAAAATATTAATAATTGAAAAAAAATTAAAAAAGATACCTTACAAAAATATTAAAGAAAATAAATACTGGTATTCTATATTAGTAAGTCTTGATTCAGAAAATCAATCGTATAAAGATAAATTAGCTTATTACACAAAACTAATAGAAAAAAATAATGTAAAATCTACAAATAAAAATAAGGAAACTCCTAAAAAAATTATTAAAGAAAAAGTTTTTATAGAATCCGACTTTTTATTTGATAAAAAAACACAAAAATATAAAGATTTAATTATTACTGGTGTTAATAGAATTTATCAAGAAAACGAGGATTGTGAAAAAATAGAACCTACTACTGCAAATTTGTCTTCTCAAAATAAAGGCACAAAAAATGACCCTTATTTCTTTGTTACATGCTATAAAAATGATATTCCATTTAATATCTATTTTTTACAAAGTGAAATTGATAATAATAAAAAATTTATCAAAATTGAAAATATTTCTAAAAATAAAGCATTTGATTTATGTAAGCACTATGTAAAATTTAATGTTAATCATCCAAGTACTGTAAAAATGTCAATTTGGAATAGCTTAATCATAAATTATCCTAATGGAAAAACAATATTATCAACATCATTTAAATCTAAAAATTCTTTTGGGCTAGAACTAAAACATGAAGTAAAATGTTGGTTTGAAGGAAATGATTTTGTAACTGGTGAAATTTGGGAAAGTTTAAATTCTCTTTAATTATAATTTTATTAGCAAAAAAACCAGCTTAACAACTAATTGAATCCTTTCTAACTAGCTCAAAAAGTAACTTTACAACCTCCTACCCTGCTTCCAAGGTAACTCTTCTTCTTAGAGTAAGAAATACACCATATTTTTTATTATACTAATATGATTCCCTTCTTGTAATGGATACATTGCATGATCAATAATAGCCATTTCCATTGCACCTGTTTTATTTGCAAATTTTATTTTCATTACTTCACTAAAAAAAACAAAAATGATACACTACGTTTCTGCTGTTTACAGTTGGTAAATTAAGCGGGCGGTTAGCTCAGTTGGTAGAGCATCGGCCTTACAAGCCGCAGGCCACAAGTTCAAGTCTTGTACCGCCCACCATAAATCTATGTCAATTACAGAGCTAACAAAACAACTTCAAACCATTTCAAAATATAAAGGAATTCACTATTCTTTAGACCATTTATATCCTTTGCTAGAGAAGCTAGGCAACCCTCATTTACGATTAAGTAGGGTTGTCCATGTTGCAGGGACGAATGGAAAGGGGTCGACTGTTCAGTTTCTACATTCTATTTGTCAGGCTCATGGATTGAATGTTGGCATCTATACGTCACCTCATTTGTCTTGTTACACTGAACGACTACAATGTAATGGTAGATCTATTTCGGAGTCAGATTTTCAATATTATTTTGATCATGTGTTTAATATAACAGAAGGAGCATGTTCCGAATTTGAATGTTTGACCTTAATGAGTTTTTGCTATTTTGCGGATAAACAGCCTGATATTGTCCTGTTTGAGGCAGGGTTAGGTGGTCGGTTAGACACAACCAATGTGGTGTCTCCAACCTTAACACTGATTACATCGATTTCATTTGATCATGAAGCTTATCTAGGCACAACTCTAGAACAAATAGCTAACGAAAAAGCAGGTATAATCAAAGCAGGTGTTCCTTTAATTACAACAACAACAAACCCTATTGAGGTTCAAGATGTGTTTAAACAAAAATGTCAAAAGCAACAGTCGACTTGTTTTTTTGTTTCACCCTTGAAGCAGTTACCAGAACAAAGTGTGCTTGTTGGGAAACATCAATGTATTAATGCAAGCTTGGCAATTGAAGCTGCAAAACAACTTAATATTGGTTATGATCAGCATAAAGCGTTGCATGGACTGCAACAGGCTAGACATTGGGGGCGGTATTTAAAACTTAAACGACAGAATCAAACAATCATTATTGATGCAGCGCATAACGAGCAAGGTATGTGTCAATTGATTGAAAATTTAAAGCAAGATTTTCCTAATCAGCACCCTACATTTTTATTAGGATTAAATAAAAATAAAGCGGTTGATGTGATGATGACGCATGTTCTATCTTATACCAATCAACTTTATTATTGCGAATTTGATGATTATTATGCCTTATCGTTTCAAGATGTCTCAGCTTTGTATCCAGCTGTAAATCAATATCATTTATCGGATGAATTGCCGCGTTCTTCATTGTTGGTTATAACAGGAAGTATATATTTTATTGGACAATGTAAAGCAATCTTTGAGTGATTTAACTACACAGCAACAGGAAACTTAATAAACGGTTGAGGTTGATAGTGTTCAAGTGTTATGTCTTCAAATGTGATATCAAAAAAAGGTTTTTTTGCAACAGTTAGAGAAGGAAGCGTGGTTGGTTTTCTGTTTAATTGTTCTTTAACTCCGTCAATATGATTTAAATAGATATGTGCGTCTCCAAAGGTGTGAATAAAATAGCGAGGGGTAAGATTGCATTCTTGTGCAATCATCGTTAGAAGCAAGGCGTAACTGGCAATGTTAAATGGAACCCCTAACGCCATATCCGCAGAGCGTTGATAGAGCTGGCAGTCAAGTTGGTTGTTTACCACATAAAATTGAAAAAACATGTGACATGGAGGTAATGCCATTTTGTCAATGTCGGCTACATTCCAAGCATTCACAATGTGGCGGCGAGAGTCTGGGTTTGTTTTAATGCTGTTTATCACTTGCGATAATTGGTCGATAGGTGTTGTGTTAGGAGATCCCCATTGACGCCATTGATGGCCATACACAGGACCAAGATCTCCGTTTTCGTCGGCCCATGCATTCCAAATGGGTGTATGTTCTGCAAGATTATCATGGATATTTGTAGACCCTTTAATAAACCATAGCAATTCTCTAACAACAGCATTAAAAAGTACTTTTTTTGTTGTTAATAAGGGAAATCCATTTCTTAAATCAAATCGAAGTTGAGCACCAAAAATAGATAATGTTCCGGTGTTGGTTCTATCATCTTTTTTTTCACCATTCATTAAGATATTTTCTAATAAATCTAGATATTGTTTCATGCTTGTTTTAGGGTATCAATCAATAAACACTTTTACAAGCTAGATGTTAAATTAAAAAAATATTGATAGAATTTTTTTATGAAAAAAGCTGTTTTTTTGATATTTCTGTCTTCAATCTTACAGCTATTTTATGCTATACTTAAGCTTCAGTTATTCGAGTTAAATTTTAAGGAGAAAGTCATTGAACGCTGAAGACAAAGACAACATAAAAAAATATGCTTCTATTAAGGTAGTTGGCATTGGTGGTGGGGGTGGAAATGCTGTTAATCGAATGGTTGCAGCTGGTGTTCAAGGGGTTGAATTTATAGCGGCTAATACAGATTTACAAGCGTTGTCTGTTTCTTTAGCAGATATCAAAGTTCAAATTGGATTAAAATTGACTAAAGGTCTTGGTGGCGGCGCGATTCCGTCAATTGGAGAGCAGTCTGCAAAAGAAAGTAAAGAAGATCTTGAGGCGGCTATCGAAGGTGCTGATATGGTTTTTATCACCGCTGGAATGGGTGGTGGAACAGGTACTGGTGCTGCTCCTATTGTTGCTCGTATTGCAAAAGATATGGGAGCTTTAACCATTGCTGTTGTAACAAAGCCTTTTAGGTTTGAAGGGCCTGTTCGTTTAAGACAAGCTGAGGAAGGTATAGAAAATTTACGTGCTCATGTTGATATTTTGCGTCAGGGTGTTCAAGGTATTGCAGATTTAATCACTGTTCCAGGTTTAATAAACCTAGACTTTGCTGATGTTAAAACCATTATGAAAGATTCTGGATCGGCCATGATGGGAATTGGTCAGGCATCTGGAGAAGGTAGGGCTATCGAAGCTGCCAAGCAGGCTGTGTCCTCACCGCTACTTGAACAAACTGTTAATGGGGCAACAGGAGTGTTGCTTAATATAACAGGTGGGTCAACGCTTTCTTTACAAGAAGTTCATCAAGCTGCTGATGTTATTTATCAAACGGTTGATCCGAATGCCAATATTGTTTTTGGTGCTGTGGTTAAAGAAAATACAGGGTCAACAGATCCGGCCAATGATGCTGTAACTATCACTGTTATTGCTACAGGGTTTGATAATGTCACGACTCTAAGTGAGATAAAAGAAAATTTTCTAGCATCGACAACGGAAACGGTGTCAACTAGTAGTGAATCATATTTCAATCAACAGACAACTGTTGAGTCTACTCCTGTACAAGAGCAGGTGTCTACTTCTTCATTTTCATCTTTTTCGGAACACCAGTCACAAGAAAAAGATCAATCAAATTTAAATCAAGACGAGGTTGAAGAGGTTGTCGAATCGAAAGAGTCTGAACGAGAACCTATTGATGGAGCTCCTTCGTTTACATCAGTTAATCAGCCTACGCATACGGATCTTGAAAAGAAAGAAGACGATAATGATAAATCGCCTTTATCTCCAGATTCGGATTTTAACCTAGATGTTCCAGCTTTTTTAAGAAATTTATCGTAACGAATCATTTTTTTCTTAATATATGTCTCAGAAACGTAATCTTGTTCAGGATGATCAAACACATCTATTTAAACGGTCGTTAACTCATAGAACATCGTATGTTAAGGGTAGAACACGCATAAATAACAAGGTGTATTGGGATTTTTCTGCTAATGATTATCTAGGATTATCGTCAAATGATCAGTTGCTAGAGGCAGTAAAAACGGTCATGTCGTCGATGGGGTCGACAGGTTCTCGATTGTTAAGTGGTCAAAATGATAGTGTCAATCAGTTGGAAAATGAGCTTGCAGATTGGCTTGGTAAAGAAGCTATATTGGTATTTAATTCGGGGTATCAATGTAATGTTGGTGTAATTCCTACTTTTTTTGATCAACGAGATTTGATTATTGCAGATAAATATATTCATGCCAGTTTAATTGATGGAATCAAGTTGTCAGGGGCTCAATTTAAGCGATTTTCTCATTTAAATTATAAGCATTGTCATCAATTATTGGAGGCGTACAGTCATCAATACCGACATGTTTTGATTGTTTCAGAATCGGTTTTTAGTATGGATGGAGATATAGCAGATATTGATATGTTAATTGATTTGAAAAAGCGGTTTAATTGCTTTTTAATGATAGATGAAGCTCATGCATTGGGAGTCTATGGTGACTCTGGCGAAGGGTTGGTGGGACGGCGTCAAAATGATGTTGATTTTTTAGTTGGAACATTTGGTAAGGCGTTTGGATCTGCAGGAGCTTATGTTGGTGTTTCTGATCACTTTAAACAGGTTTTAGTTAATCATTGTCGATCGTTTATTTATTCTACTGCTTTGCCATTACCTGTAATGTATTGGAATTTGTTTGCTCTTAGACATATAAGAGATGCGGGGCAATTAAGGAAGCAATTTTTGTTACAGATTACTTATTTTAGGGATAGTCTGAAACAGTTAGGTGTTAATGTGTTGGGAGAGACTCATATTGTTCCTTTGTTGGGAACATCTTTAGAGAGTTTAAACATGTTAAAAATGGAATTTGAAAAAAAGGGTATTTGGGTGCCTATCATTCAATCTCCAACTGTGTTGAAAGGCAAAGAGCGTATTCGATTTTCTCTTTCGTTGGATCATCCAAGTGATGTTTTAGATCAGGTTATTGATGTCATTAAACACAAGCTATAAGTTTATTGATAGACAGTCTAAAACAACGTGTTTGTATTTGTCTGGATGGGGGTTTCCTGTTGATGTTTTTAATTTTTCTGAAACGAGTAATTGTATAAATATATTGCACTATACTCCAACTCAATTTCTTCAAGACTTTTCAGCAATTTTAAAGGAATGTAAGGTTCAACATGTAGACATTATAGGATTTTCTTTGGGTGGTTATGTTGGGCTAGAGTGCTTGTCTAATTTTCCTGAGGTTATTTCTAGTGTTTCTTTTTATGGTGCTCGTCCTGTTTATGAGTCTTCTGATGTCGATCTTTTGTTAAGTAACTTATTAAAAAATCAAAAGGCAACTTTAAAACATTTTTTTAAACAATGTTTTTTTAACATAACAGAATTTAGATTGTTTTATTCTCAGTATGAAGAACAGTGCTTATCATTGTATTCTCAAGATGATCTAGTGTCGGGATTGCAGTATTTAAAAAAGCAACGGTTAATGGATTGGTGTAAACAGCATTTGCAGTTGCTATCTTGTGTGACGTTTTATCATGGCGAGCATGATTTGATTGCACAGCTAGAGGAGATACAGTCTTTGAAAGAAGCTTTTTCCGCTATTGATTTAAGGGTTATTCAACAAAAAGGACATGTTGTTTTTGATATGTAAATTTTTCTTGATGTCAATATTTTTTTTAATGTATATTTTTGATATCTTTAGAGGGAGTTTAAGGGATCTTAGATAATCAAGAGGATTGCTACTTTAAAAAGTAACGAATGGATGAAAATCTTGAATTTTAAAGAGGAAAACATGAGCCTTAAACTCCCCTTTGATGTGCTACCCTTTTTTGTAAATCACTAAACATTTGTTATGATAAGTTATAATAATTTTGAACTTAAAAACTGTAAGGAAAATGTGCTATGAATTCACATGTATCTAAAAGACATTTTGTTTTTTATGTATCATCAATGATTCTATCATTGGTATTGTTTATTTTAAGTTTAATTTATAACATTTTAACGGTTCCGTTGATTAATCAGCAGGTTATTTTAAAAAAAGAGATTAAAGCGCTAAAAATTGAAAATACAAGATTATTGCTTGATTATACAGAGCGGACTCGCTTTGAAGAAATTGAAACGTATGCTTTGGATAACCATTTACTAAAAGCTACTGAAATTATAGTGATAAAGTGATGATTATTAAGCAAACTATGAGGCATTTATTTTTTTTCAGTGTTATTGGCTTATTTTTATTATTGTTTTTAAGCCGGCTCTTTTTTTTACAAGTTATTAAACATGATTTTTTTTCACAAAAAGCTACTGTTCAACTTCAAAAGTTAATTAAACTCTATCCTCATCGGGGATCTATTTATGACTCAAATTTACAACTATTGGCTTCTGTTCATCCTAGTTATTCTGTCTATGTGATGCCAAAAGAAATAGACTCTGTAGCCACATTTTCAGAGTTGGTTGGTCCTTTGATGCAAAAAGACGTTAAATCTTTTCATGATAAATTGAGTAATACTAAACAACATTTTTTGTGGTTAGGTCGCCAAGTGGATGAAGATACGGTATCAACCTTAAAAGCGCTGGAATTGCGTGGTTTAGGGTTTATTAAAACAGAAAAACGAGTTTATCCTAACCAAGAACTAGCGTCAAATATTCTTGGTTTTGTTGGAATAGACAATCAAGGATTAGCAGGACTTGAATATCGATTTGATGAAAAATTAAAAGGATCTGAAGGTAAAGTCATTTTGGATGGAGATCCCAGAGGAAATCCGCTGCTATCTGGAAAGCAAGATATTTTACCTAACTCAAATGGAAAACATATTGTGACTACCCTAGATAATTATATTCAGTTTTCAGCTCAAAAATATTTAAAAGAAACCATTGATAAGTTTGAGGCTAAAGGGGGGCAAGTTGTTGTGATGA
>JAYOLY010000032.1:0-401 GCA_038120575.1 Rickettsiales bacterium | reverse complement strand
TGGCGCTTGCGTCTTATCCAACTTTTAATCCCAATGAATGGCATAAAGTTAAACCTGAAAATCGATTACTTAAGTCTGTAAGTCAAGTGTTTGAACCAGGATCTATTTTTAAATTAATCACAGTTGCTGCTGTTATTGAAGAAGATATTGTGTCTCCTAAAACAGCATTACTTGTTCCTGAAACATTAAAGCTGCATGACACTATTATTTCAGAGGCTCATGAACGCGATGAATTTGATTCTGGAACTAAAACAGTTTCAGAAATTATTCAAGAATCATTAAATGTGGGGGTCACATTATTGGCTCAAACATTAGGTGACGAGCGATTTTATAAATATATAAAAGAGTTTGGTTTTGGACAAAAATCTGGCTTGGAGTTTCCTGGTGAATCAAAAGGATTA
>JAYOLY010000031.1:15386-15712 GCA_038120575.1 Rickettsiales bacterium | reverse complement strand
CTAAAGTGACTATTAAGTTTATTTTGAGATAAAACATTTAAGATAATTAACTGTCCCAGAGGAAATATTGAATTAGAGTCTTTTTTTGAGGGGTCTTTTTTAAGAATAGGTTTAAGTACCATTAATAAATTATTTTTCAGTTGAAATGTAAACTGATCTGTTGATGTTAACAAGTCAGAAAGGCGGTCTAGTATAGTTTCATGAGGTGTTAAATAAAAACGTCTAATTTTATCTGACGTTGAACCGTTAGTTAGCACTGAAGGGATAAATGTGTCTTTGGTTTTTTGTATGAATGTGTTTATAAGTGTTAGATCTTTGTTAACAAT
>JAYOLY010000031.1:10719-15376 GCA_038120575.1 Rickettsiales bacterium | reverse complement strand
TCTGTAATCTTTGAAACAGATTGAAGGTCGGTTGAATAATCATAATGAAGCAGAGCAAGTAAGTAGTTAAAGAAATGATCTTTTTTGTTTAGGTCAATTAACGTATTTTTAAAAGCTTGCGGACTATTTAAAAATTGTGTTGAGTTGTAGTATGTTTTTAAAAAATAGGTTTTCCATTTGTCGAAAGCAGCGTCATTATGGGTCTTTATAGCATCAAAAAGTATTTGTAATGTTGTTACATCGTTTTGAGATTTTAAATGATTTATTGTAAGAGAAAGTTGCCTAAAGTGACTATTAAGTTTATTTTGAGATAAAACATTTAAGATAATTAACTGTCTCAGAGGAAATGTTGAGCGAGAATCTTTTTTTGGCTGGTTTTTTTTAAGACTTTGATTAAGTGCCATCAATAAATTATTTCTCAGTTGATATGTGAACTGATTTGTTGGTGTTAACAAGACAGAAAGGCGGTTTAGTATAGTTTTATGAGGTGTTAAATAAAAACGTCTAATTTTATCTGGAGGTGGACCGTTAGTTAGTACTGAGGGGGTAAACGTGTCTTTGGTTTTTTCTATGAATGTGTTTATAAGTGTTAGATCTTTGTTAACAATGCCTTGTTTAAGCGTTGTTAATAGATCATGTTTATTTAATCGTTTTAAATAATAAACAAAAGAAATAAGATCATTAAGAAAGTGGTTAAGGTCTTGCCTTTCTTGTCGTTTTAAAGAGTTATAAACATTGTTAATTTTGGCAGATACCACCTTAATGTCGGTTTTAGTGGGGTTTATTCCTAATGATTGATATAAAGATTGAGCATTTTGTTTGGGTAGGTGATCCCCACCAAGTTGACAGTTAAAAGAACGTTTTTGAGGAGGTCTGACCGAGATTGGAAGACTAGCTCGATGTAACCGCAGAGCGGGGGATGGGAGAGGCATAAATGCCATTGCGGAATAGATTGCACCAAAAATAGCAAGTTTTTTTGTTAAGCTCATAAATAAAACTCCAATAAACAATAACTAACCAAAAATGAAAAAAATAGATTAATTATATAGATTAAAATGATAGGTTAGATTGATTATAAAAACGATTATTTTAGAATAAAATAGGGTAAATTGTTAGACAAAAATATGAATAATACTGAAAACTAGGTATACTGCTTAAAAGATGAATGATATCAACCAGTTTGAATTTAAACTTGCAAAAAAAAATGATATTAAACCCATTTTTGAATGTATCAATGAGGCGTATCGAGTTGAAAAAGAACATCCTATTTTTGGGTTTAAGCGTTGCGATCGGCTAGCAGATCAATCGATTGTAGAAGACCAATTGGCTGTTGGAACTTATCTCTGTTGTGTGGATAAAAAACATACAACTCTAATGGGAGTGATATATTATCAGATAATAAACCATTATGCTGAAGTTGGGCCTATTGCTGTTTTGCCAAGGTATCAAAAAAAAGGGTTAGGAACACACTTGTTGGTGCATGTCGAGACAATCTGTAAACAAAAACAGTGTGTTGAAATAAACATGAACGTAGTCAGTACAAGACTGGATTTATTAGATTTTTATGAAAAAATGGGCTATTCAAGACAAGCAAAAACAGCATCGCCTCAAAGTATTGGGCTAGAACTAGACGATTTAACTAAAGATGTATGTGTATTGCGCTATAGAAAATGTTTGCAGTAAATTAAAACAAATAGAAAAAACTAAGTGTAACAACTCTTACATCCCATGTATTACTGTTGTTTTTAAATGGCAGAATGGTATTGGTTTGTCCAATAAGTTCATAACCATAGTTAGCCTTTTTAATCAGTGGTGTGCTTCCGCTAAAACCTAGGAGTCTTACACCATAAACAAAGTTGGATGAGGGGTTTATTTTATTAACGGCAGGTGCCATTGATTGAGCATAAGATTTTGCTACGTTGTAAAATGTAGATTCAGCACCAAAAACAAATTCAAATCCATGATCATTTAAAGTTAGGCCTCCAACCCTCAACATTAAGCTATAAGGGGTGTATAGCGACAAAATATCTCGTGATTCTCTTGTAAAAATATCTTCACCTTTAATGGTGTTGATTGTGTTTAAGTTGAGTCTTAGCATAGGGCCTAAATAGAAAGTATCAGAAAATTTATATAAATAACTTGCGGATACATGGGCGCCAAACCCAACACCAGTAATGCTATCTTGAATAGTATAGCCTTCTACAGAACCTGACTGGAGACCTAGGCCAAGTTCATAATGAAACCCTGACTTAATATCGTAAGCATAACATTGAACTGTGAGTGTAAATAGTAAATATAATAAAATTTTTTTCATAATAATATCTCTAATTTTCATGGAATAGTAAGTTAATTTGATAATTTTTTCAATATAACCGTCTTATAGTTTTTGATATTGAAAATCGAGTTTGGAATTTTAACACTCTTTCATGATGGTATTGATTGCAGTTTGTTCTTTGTCATCACTTGCAAGATTATATTTTTGTTTAATGGCCACCCATTTTTTTATGTACGAACACGTAAAGTCGGTGTTTTTTGGAAGCCAAGATGCCGGATCTTTTGACCCTTTACTACGATTAGTCGATCGACTAACAGCAAGTAAATTGTCTGTGTCGTTGTAAAACATTTTTTTTCGGCTTTTGTCCCATTTATATGCGCCAGAAAGATGGGCTTCTTTAACAGGAACAATATGATCGATATCAAGTTGAGAACTGCTTGTAAAGGTGGTTGCCGTATATGAATCAAGCCATTGACCAGCGATAACTAAACATTCTTTTTCGGTTTTAAAGGTTACAGGAATTAAACTGCTAGACATCAGTATTTCATGACGAGTGTTTTGACAGTCTTTGTCTTCGTCTATCCATGAACCATAATCGGCTCTGTTGTAAGTTGGGATAGGTTCAACAGGTGCAGTATCTACAGGATCTGAAACATTAGGTGTTACAAAAATAAAAGAAAAACCACCTAAAGCAGCTGTAAGAAATAAAAAAAGAATAGATGTTTTTCGTTTCATGATTCTTAGGCATTATTGTAGCAGATCTAATTCAAAAATTAAGATAAGAAGTTGAACCATTTTTAAAGCATCTGAAACATATCAAAAATCCACTCCTAAAAAACTGTCTCATAAACGATCGTTTGTGAGACATCTATGTTTTCTATGAAATAAAATGGATTACATTTAAATGAAAACGTTTTGTAATAAAAAACTAAGTTATTATTTTTAAATTTGGTAATCTAGCTCTTAACTCTAAAACATCGACATGGGTACAGTAAAATAAATCAAAAGTTTGAAGGTTTGTACATGCAGCTAACGGACCCACATCGGTTATATTCTCACAACCAGATAAATCAAGCGATTCAAGCTGTGGGCATGAGTTGGCTAAAATGCACAGATCGGCATCGGTTCTATTTGTATTTGATAAATCAACGAAATCACATCCTTTTAAGTAGTTCTCTAATAAATTTTGGAATTCTTTTTATTTTTCCAAAATACCTTTACATTCTTCGATTTTTTCTAGTAAACCAAGTATAATGGTTTTTTGGTTTTCAGAACCGTAAATGTTGCCGGAAATCTTATTTTCTTCTAAAAAAGTTTTGTCTAAAAACGTCTTAAATTTTTCATTCTTATATAACTTATGCCTAGCTATGGATTCTTTTAAACTTAACACATTAAGTTGTTAATTTTGATCGGCTACTTTAATAGCTTTATCTACCTCTTTAATAGCTTGTATTAAACGAGACACTTCTGAGAGAGTTAATAAACTAGCTATTTTATCTAATTATCAAAATTATTCAAAAAAAATTACACTATTTTTTGTTCTTAGTTGAATCATACTTATTTTTATCACTTTATTTTATAAAAACTATGATTGTTTCTTTCATTGTTATATTAAAGCGTCAAAACTGAGTTAAGCAATTTTTTTGTGTACGATTGTTTTGGATTAGAATAGAGTTGATGGGTTGAGTTTTGTTCAACAATACGACCATTGTACATAACTATCACAGAATCGCAGATGTGTTGAACCACACTTAAATCATGAGAAATAAACAACATAGTGAGATTAAATTTTGTTTTCAATGCCGTGAGAAGATCAATGATTTGAGCTTGAATAGAGACATCAAGTGCACTTACAGGTTCGTCACAAATCAAAACAGTCGGATTAGAAATAATAGATCGCGCAATATTAATTCGTTGACATTGTCCACCAGAAAATTCATGAGGATAGCGATTGATCATATCCGGAGATAGCCCAACATCAAGTAATAGTTTATCAACACGAGAGCGGCGATCTTGTTGCGACAAGTGAGGCTCAAAAACCAGTAAGGGTTCTGCAATACTATGTCCAATAGTCATTCTAGGGTTCAACGAGGCAAGCGGATCTTGAAAAATAATGTGTACATCACGTTGATAACGTCGTTGCTTAATTAAACTATCTATAGCCGATTTTTTGTAATGTATAGTGCCTGATGAAGGCTTAATTAACCCCATTAATGTTTTGGCCAGTGTCGATTTTCCACAACCCGATTCGCCAACAATTCCAACTGTTGTCCCTTTAAACACATCAAATGAAACAGAATTTACAGCCTTAACGGTAGCGGCTTTAGCTAAAAAAGATGTTTCAGAGGTATAGTGAACACTTAGATTTTGAATGCTTAAAAG
>JAYOLY010000031.1:0-10709 GCA_038120575.1 Rickettsiales bacterium | reverse complement strand
TGGAGTGCTTAATGTTGTTGGTTGTTTTGGATGTAAATCAAGCTTGGGAATGGCGGCTAACAAGTGTTTTGTGTAGGCATGTTTTGGAGAAGAAAATACAGACGATACAGGGCCTATTTCTTTTTTTTCGCCATTTTGCATTAACATGACCTCATCACAACATGTTGAAATGACAGCTAAATCATGAGTAATCATGATGATAGTCATATTAAGTTTTTCTTTTAGATCATTTAATAGGGTTAAAATATCATGTTGAATCACAACATCTAAAGCTGTTGTTGCCTCGTCAGCAATTAGTAATGACGGCTCACACAACAACGCCATGGCAATGCATACTCGTTGTTTCATTCCTCCTGAAAGTTCATGCGGGTAGCGTTTCATAAGGGTTTTGGGGTGATTAAGTTGAACAAGATCGAGCAATTCAATTGCACGATTAAACGCATCTCTTTGACTAAACTGTTTATGATAAATTAATCCTTCTGTCAGTTGAGATCCTATCGTTAAGAAAGGATTTAGTGATGTCATAGGATCTTGAAAAACAATGCTTATACGCTGCGACCGAATCGAGTTTAATGCTTGCGGACTTAAGGATAATAAATCTATATCGTCAAATATAATAGACCCTGATACCGACGCGTTGGGTTCGAGAAGACCAAGCAGACTGAGCATAGTTTGGGTTTTTCCAGAGCCAGATTCACCAGCAATGCCAAAAGACATCCCCGATTTGACATCAAAAGAAAGTTGATTAACGGCAGTTACGGGGCCGTCATAGGTATTAAACACAATGGATAAATCCCTAACGCTAAGCATGTTTATCTGTCCTTGGGGTCTAGGGCATCACGTAGGCCATCACCTAAAAAGTTAAAGCAAAACAATGTAGTAGCTAAAAAAAAGGCTGGAAAAATTAAAGTCCATGGAGCTGTTTCCATTTCTTGGGCTCCATCATTTACAAGAGACCCCCAACTCGTGAGAGGCTCTTGAACACCTAAACCCAAAAAACTTAAAAACGATTCTGCTAAAATCACTTGGGGAATAGTTAATGTTACATAGACAACAACGATACCTAATACATTTGGAATAATATGACGAAGAATAATATGATGTTTTTTTACACCCATGGCTTTGGCAGCCACAACAAAATCTCGTTCTTTTAAACTTAAAGTTTGTCCTCGAACAATACGAGCCATATCCAGCCAGTTAATTGCACCGATTGCAATAAAAATAAGAATAATATGCCGACCAAACATCACCATTAATAAAATAACTAAAAACATAAAGGGAAGGGAATATAAGATATCAACAAGTCTCATCATAATACTATCGACTTTTCCACCAATATAACCTGCAACAGCTCCATACGTAATGCCAATAATCAGGCTGACTACAGTGGAAACCAGTCCAATCATTAACGATAGGCGTCCACCAATTAATATGCGAACAAAAAGATCTCGTCCATTGGAATCAGTTCCAAAGAAGTGAGCTTTCGATAGAGTTGGTGGAATTAAAAATGCATCCCAATATATTGTATCAAATTGATGTGGAGACAAAAGTGGACCAATAATCACCAGTAATGAGAGTGTCAGCAGACAGTACAAACTAATCATTGCAGCTTTGTTTTGACGTAAGCGTTTTATGGCATGATACCATAAACTTTTTCCTTGAATGTCGATCGATTCTACGGTTGATACGAGTTTTGAGCTCATTTGATTCTTGGATCCAGCCATTTATATAATAAATCCACAATAAGGTTAAAAATAATAATTAAAACTCCATAAAAAACAACAACACCCATCACAAGTGTGTAGTCTCGATTAAGTGCTCCTTGAACAAAATATCGTCCCAAACCAGGAATACTAAAAATTTGTTCAATAACAACAGATCCAGTTAAAATGCCCGCCGTAGCAGGTCCTAAGTAACTTAAAATAGGTAGAAGTGCTGGCTTAAGTGCATGTTTAAATAAAATAACTCGAGCAGGAAGTCCCTTGGCTTTGGCTGTTCGAATAAAAGGACTATGAAGTGTTTCAATCATACTTCCTCGAATAATTCGAGCAATATAAGCAAGTTGTGGCAATGCAAGAGAAATAGTGGGTAAAACAGTATGACTTATTGCACCATTATTCCAACTTCCAGCGGGCAACATGTGCAAACCCACAGCAAATACTAAGATCAAAATGGGGGCAATCACAAAATTTGGAATAGAAATTCCTGTCATTGAAACGGTCATAATCACATAATCTAGGCGAGAATTTTGTTTAAATGCAGCAATACTTCCAAAAATACATCCTAGTGTTAAGGCAATTAAAATAGCCCCAATCCCTAATTGCAATGACACCGGAAACCCCGCATAAATTAAGTCATTTACTGAATAATCTTTATATTGAAACGATGGACCAAAATTACCTTGTAGAAGTTGTAATATATAATGCGTATATTGCTTATAAAGAGGCTGATCTAAATGATACATTTTATTTAAATTTGCTTGAATTACTGGAGAAATATCTTTTTCAGTATCAAATGGCCCGCCTGGAGTCAGTCGCATCATAAAAAATGCAATAGTAATTAAAAAAAATAATGTAGGAATTGCCATAAAAATTCGACGAAAAATAGTTGCAACAAATGAATACAATGACATGCACTCTATTATAGCACAGCAAAACGAACGATTAGAGTTAAATTAAGGTCGACTCATTAGAACTAAAAGAGTTTACTGATTAAGAGTTAAACGTAAGTTTTTTGTATAAAATCGATCAACAATATTGGGTTTAAATCCATTAACTCTGGGTTTAATCAGATGTTTTGACACATAAAAATAAATTGGAATAATTGGATGATCTGCAAGCATAGTATATTCGGCTTGGCTTAAGATGCGTTTTCGTTCTAAGCTGTCAGCAGTCTCAGTTGCTTTGGCTAGTAACGCGTCATAAGCAGGATTAGAATAGCCAGAATCATTAATTCCATGCTTAGAATGTAATAATTCTAAAAAGGTGAAGGCATCATTATAATCGCCTATCCAGCCAGCGCGAAACACTTGGGTTTTTTGTTTTTGTTTTCGTGTTTCAAGATATACTTTCCATTCTTCATTAACTAAGGTTGTTTTGATACCCAATACCTCTTTCCACATTTGAGAAATAGCAAGAGCGATTCGTTTGTGCCCATCAAGTGTATTATAGCGAATTTCAAGTTCTAACGGCGTATCGATGGAATATCCAGCTTCGGCATAATATTTTCGAGCCGTTCTTATTTGCAAGTCTCTATCATAGAATTTAAACATTAACGGCCGCTCTTGATAGTTGTTTACACCAGGTGGAACAAAACTATAAGCTGGAATTTCTCCAGATTTAGAAATATTATCCACAATAACTTGTCGATCTATCGCAGCAGATAGGGCAGCTCTTAAATTTACATTATCTTTAAATGGAGCTTTTGTAACATTTAATCCATAATAATAGCATCCTAAATACGGAGAAATATACAGCTCAGAGGATAGCTTTTTCTTGATCCAGTTAATTTGTGTAGTTGGAATCGAACTTGTCCAGTCGAGTTCTCCAGCACGATATTTTTTTAATTCACTAGCAGGTTCTTGAATGGCATGATAGACAACTTTATCAATTGCAGTTTCATTATTGTTCCAATAAAGCGGGTTGCGAGAAAGTGTTATGTGAGATTGAATAACCCATTCGTCTAATTGATAAGCTCCATTGCTGACTAAATTCCCAGGTTTAGTAAAATCTGTTCCATGTTGGTCGATAGACGATTTATGGACAGGGTAAGCCGTTGAGTGAGTTAATAAATCTAGAAAATACGGAGTAGGGTTTTCAAGTGTAATTTCAAGAGTATATCGATCTATCGCTTTAACTCCGATCGACTCTACAGGAGCTTGTCCTTCAATAATAGCAGTCACATGTTTGATTGGTGCTAAGGTCAAACTATATTTAGACCCTGTATTTGGATCAACACTTCGTTGAAATCCATAAACAAAATCATCTGCCGTAACAGGATCTCCATTAGACCACGTTGCTGTTTGTCTTAAGTGAAACGTATAAGTTTTTTGATCTTTAGATAAGGTATAATGTGTCGCGGCGGCTAAGATAGGCTGCCCATTACTATTTACTTCGGTTAAACCTTCGTATAAATCTCGTAAAATATTAGAGGCAGGAACACCTTCTGCACGGTGTGGATCAAGTGTTTGTGGTTCTGCTCCATTTCCTTTGTGTAATGTATTTCCAAGATCAATGGGTTCTCTTGAACATGAAAATAAGAAGAAAGATAAGACAAATAATAAGCTCAAAATAGGTGCTTTTTTAAACATAGATAACCCCTTTAATTAAAACCTTAAATTTAGCATAAACGCAGGAAAATAATTTCTCAAGCAAAATTATAAAGATAATTATGATTGCTGAAAATGTAAAATAGATTCCCCAAACGCTTCATAATATTCAAGCATAGATTTTAAAATGGCTAAATCAGTTTCATTATCGCAGTGTTCTAGTGTTTCAATTAAATAGGCATATTGTTTTTCAAAAAAATGTTCATAACCAGATTCTTTGTACATTGTTCCATCAACATAGCGAGGGAGTAAATAACGCCTTAAGTAATCAGGGTTGGGGTTAGGATGATAATTTAGATACACACGATTAAATAGTTGAATTAAATAATTATCTTTTGGATCGGATCGCTTTGAAAGAAGGTCTTGTATCATTGAATTATACTGACTTGGATCGTTCATAAATTGCTGAACAAGTGCATGAAGTGTTGGAATACGTTCAAAGCCCATTTTATGAATTTGATATTCAATGTCCCAATCTTTTTCAATTAAATCAAAATAGCGAGTGGGTTGAGATTTCAAAGAGTTAAAAAACGAATCGTCGTCAACAATTGTTTGTAGGGACGAAGCATCAGGAAATTCATCATAACTTGCTTGTTCTGCAATGAAAAAAGCTTTGTTGGAATTAATATAGCGAATACATGATAATTTGTCGTTTTCGCTTAATGATTCTTGACTAGCAAGAAGGTTTTGAAGGTGATTTAAATTGACAAATAACAGAGATTTTTTATTTGAATTTAATGTTAAATAGTAGGTGTAAACAAATTTTTCTGGCGAGTCATTGATATCGACAAAATGTCGTGATCTTACTTTAAGAAGCGTGGACGATTCTTGAGATAACGATAAATCTGGAATGACTACTGGTTCAAAATCTGAAAATTTAACGTGAAAGGTTTGTTCAAAATATTGAACCAATTTAACGGTCAACATGACGTCTTCTAGAGCATCATGAGATTGTGCTTCAGTCAATAACCCAAGAGCGGTTGTAAGATCTTCTAATCGAAATGAATAATAGGCATTTTTATCACTTTGAGACTGAATCCATGGAAAATTGTCTTGATGATAAAATCCCAAATATTGTGCAAAATGAAGAATATCTAAATTTTTTAATTTACCTTCAAAGTAGGGATTAATACCATATTTAATTAAAATGTTTCTTAAAAAGCCAATATCAAATTGATTTGAATTAAATCCAACCAAATAACATGTGCCATATTGAGACACTATTTTATTCAAAAAGTTAAAAATTAATGTGGCTGTTTCAAACTCATTTAAACCGGCATCTTGCAGTTCCGATACTTGAATTTTATTGACAAGAAGAGCATCAACCTCTGGGCATTGTGTTCTGTTTAATTTTATTTTTCCTGTCAGCTTGTCGATAGGGTTAAATTGGTCATCTGTTAAAACAAAAGCATATGAAATAATTTGACCAATTAAGTGCCGAGACGATGTTTCAAAATCGTAGAAAATGTACATGAAGGCTAGTTTAGCTTAAATTTACAGTATCGTACATTATTTAAATATCCAATGCTGAATACGACTTAATTATACTTAAACAAATGGGGCACAAACATATTTGACAAGATATTTAAAACACAGTACCATTTCCTAACTAAAAAAACTATATAACAAGCAAGGTATTATTATGGCAAAAGAAAAAACAAAATCAGAAGGACTTAATTTAGGCGCTAAAGTTTCTAAAAAAAATAAGTATATCAACGTTACACGAGACGATATTAAATACTACCCAGATGCAAAAATTTCTTGTGCTTGTGGGGCAGTGTATCAAGCTGGATCGACTCTCCCTGAAATTAGAGTTGATATTTGTGCTAATTGCCATCCATTTTTCACTGGTGAAAAACGTATTCTCGATTCTGAAGGTCGAGTTGAAAAATTCCGTAAAAAATACAATTTATCGAAATAAGTTTTCCTTAATTTCGGATCATGCTAGAGCAATTTAAAGAGATCGAGCTAAAGTTTAACGACCTTGAACGTCGCATGAGCGATCCTGAACTAATGGCAGATCAAGATGCTTATCAAAAAATTGTCAAAGAACATTCAAGCTTAAAAGAAGGTGTCATCTTATATCGAGATTTAAGTAAGGTTCATAACGGCATAGCTGATGCAAAAGAACTACTATCCGATCCAGATATGAAGGAAATGGCTCAAGAAGAGCTTGATCAATTACGTCCTCAAAAAGAAGATCTGGAATTAAAACTTCAATTGTTTTTGATTCCTAAAGACCCAGAAGACGAAAAAAGTGCCATCGTCGAAATTCGATCAGGAACAGGTGGAGAAGAAGCGGCGCTTTTTGCAGGAACATTATATCGTATGTACACCAAATATGCAGAATCCAAAAAGTGGAAAGTTGGAATTATTTCACAAAATGTAACGGGTTTGGGTGGAATTAAGGAAATTGTCTTCACCGTAGAGGGCAGTCAAGTGTTTGGGCGATTAAAATTTGAAAGTGGAACGCATCGAGTACAGCGAGTGCCAGATACAGAAACATCAGGAAGAATTCATACCTCAGCAGCAACAGTGGCTATTTTAGCTGAAGCCGATGCCGTTGATGTGGATCTTGATCTGAAAGAGTGTCGAGTTGATACCTATCGGGCCAGTGGGGCAGGTGGACAGCATGTAAATAAAACGGACTCTGCTGTTCGAATTACACATTTGCCTACAGGCATTGTGGTTGCATGCCAAGATGAACGGTCTCAATTTCAGAATAAAGATAAAGCCATGCGCTTATTAAGATCTAAGCTGTATGAAAAACAACTTGAAGACAATGCAAAAAAAGCGGCAAGCGACCGTAAACTACAAGTTGGTTCAGGAGATCGTTCCCAAAAAATTAGAACCTATAATTATCCAGATGGACGAGTAACAGATCACCGAATTAATCTAACATTGCATAAGCTAGATTCAATTATTGATGGTAAAATTGATGAGATCATAGAAGAACTCATCAAAGCCGATCAGATTGAAAAAATGAAAGGGTAATGACATTTAACGATTTGATTTCGACAAGTATTGCGACATTAAGTCAGCAACATCCAGACACAGCACATGTTGAAGTGCATCAATTAATTAAATTTTTTTTTAATAAAACCCAAGCTGAACTTTTAATATGCTTAAATGAACAGATTGACAATCATCATCAACTAGATCAATTCAATAGTGGATTCAACAACAGGCTACAAGGAAAGCCTCTAGATTTAATTCTAGGGACAACTCAATTTTATAAACACACATATTTTGTAGAAAAAGGTGTATTAATCCCTCGGCCAGAAACAGAGATTGTTCTTCAGTATGCCATAGAAGAAATAAGTAAGCACTTTAAAAACAACACATTTACATGCTTAGAGCTAGGTTTTGGAACCGGTATTTTATCCATTGAGTTGGCGTATCACTATCCAGAGGCACGTATACTTGCTTGGGATATATCCAAAAAAGCGTTTGAATGTGCTCAAAAAAACGCGCAATATCATGCGATTAAAAATACAACATTTTTTAATAAAGACTTTTTTAAAAGTAATTGGACAGAGTATATCGAGAAAAACCAACCTTTCGTTTTCATTTCAAATCCACCATATATTCCTACAAAAGACATCCAAACCCTCGATCATTCTGTATTAAATTATGATCCTATTACTGCATTGGATGGAGGTGTAGATGGCCTTGATTACTACACAAAACTATTTGAGTTAATGAAGACATTTAACGTCTTGATGATTTTTGAAATTGGGCATAATCAAGCTGATAATTTAAACAAAATTCTTTCATATTACAAAGAATTTAAGTGGCAATTTAAGTCAGATTTAGCTAAGCATAATAGATATCTAATGATAAATAACTTTCATAGATAATTTTTTGTTTTGTAAGAAGAAATTAATAGTGTATAATTAATCTTGTATTGTAGAGAAACTTTTAAATAATTATCAAATAATATTTTTTGATAAGCACACATAAACTAAGCAATTGCTTTTGATATTTAACATATCTGTGTAATCAATGAAAATATTTAAATAATTATTTTTTCTACAGATAAATTAAGGAGGAATTATATAATGAAAACAAAATTAGCATTATCAACGCTAGCATTAGCATTAACATCAACAATGATGATCAATGCTGTAACAGAAATTGATTTGCCAACAGGATTTGAAATGTCTTCAAGCGCAGGGTTGTCTTCAAATTACATTTTCAGAGGACAATCTTTATCTGGCGAACAACGATCAGTTTTTCATAAAATTGATGTAAAACACGATTCTGGAGCTTTTGCAAACCTAGAAGTTAACAGTTTAGGATCTACTCCACTTTTAAGTGCCATTTATTCTGTTGGATATGCATCTGAAATAAGTGGAATCAGCTATTCAGCTGGAATAAAGTACTATGATGCTATTGGAGCTGGAACTGATAACCTATTATTTAATGGAGATCCTGAAATCAGTGTGACTGCTGGATATACATTAGAATCCATAGGAGATTTATCTCTACATTTAAATCTAGCTCTTGAAGAAGATTCATCTTCTTACTATGCAGTTGGATACACAGAATCATTAACTCCTGTTGGTGTATCTGCAACAGTTGGTATGGTTGAAGATACTGGAAACCATATTGATATAAGTGCAGATGTTTTATCTTTAGCTGGTTACACTGTTGGTGCTCAGGTTACAATCCTAATGCCTGAAGATGATTACAAAACAGCAATGGGATTAGAAGACAGTGAGATGACTTATAACATCACACTTACAAAAGCATTCTAATTTATTTTTGTAATTTAGAGTTCTTTAAGACAAGCCCTTTTTGGGCTTGTTTTTTTTTATGTCATTATTCAATTAAAAAAAAAGACGCTAACCAATAGAATCTGATGTTCGTTATAAACTTAGCTCATATACAAAAATGCCGTTGTAAAGCATATCTTTATGATACAGCACAATCAAAGTATCAAGATATTAATGCAGTCTGACATAGGGATATAAGATTATGGAATATGTTTTTAATTATGAATATTATATTGAATTTATTTATTTAATTTTAAGTAAATAAATGTAGTCAGTCCACATACACTAGCAGACAGGACAGTTCCCCAAAGAATATCAATAGGAACAATACCTACAGGCCAGTTCGCAATAACAGCCCAGTTTGTAAGTTCGTATGTCATGTATGTAAAAAAACCAAAAAGAGCACCTTTTTTGAAGGCTAATTTTATGTTTGATTGGGTTATAGCTTCATCAATCACAAAGACAATCATTCCAATTATAAATAAGATATAAAACAAAACAGCTACAGGCCAGTTAGGTGGTGTTTGTAAAAAAGGACCCAAAAAATGTTTATAAATTGGCCAAGCAAAAACACCAAGCCACAGCAGGTCAATGATCATAAAAACAATGAAAGCAATTATAAATTGTTTAACGTGTTTCATTCACCTTATTATAGCACATTTCAACGTGATTGGTTTAGAGCGAGCAGCTCTTTTTTAAATGGTTGTCATGGTGTACACTGAAATGAGTTTAAGCATATGGAGACACTATGACACAACAATCAACTAATTCTATAAAAGAATCTTTAAAAAAACGTAAACTTAACCCAAAAGAATTAAGCATTAAATATGATCCATTACCCAATTCTACCAAACAATATAAACAGGGCACGTTGTTTAAAGACATTCACGTGCCATATCGACAAATTTCACTTGCAGATACAGAGTTTAATGGCAGCAAAACACCTAATAAACCTCTTGATGTATATGATTGTTCTGGATTGTATACCGATCCAAGCTATGACATTAATATTGAAAAAGGATTGCCTCAATCTCGTCGTAAGTGGGTGCTAGATCGTAATGATGTTGAGAATTTAACATCGCAAAGTTCGATATATTATCATTCAAGACAAATTGAAAAATCTGTCGACCAACTTCGTTTTCCAAACAAGCAACAGCCTTTGCGTGCTAAATCTGGTCAGAATGTATCTCAAATGCATTATGCCAAAAAAGGAATTGTTACAGCGGAAATGGAGTATATCGCCATTCGAGAAAACATGGATCCAACGTTTGTAAGAGATGAAGTGGCTCGAGGTCGAGCTGTTATTCCTGCCAATATCAATCATACAGAACTTGAACCTATGATTATTGGTCGAAATTTTAAAGTTAAAATTAATGCAAACATTGGTAACTCAGCCATTACATCAAGCATTATTGAAGAAGTTGAAAAAATGACATGGTCGATACGATGGGGCGGGGACACGGTTATGGATTTATCAACGGGTCAAAACATTCATGAAACAAGAGAATGGATTTTACGTAATTCCCCTGTTCCAATTGGAACGGTTCCTATTTATCAGGCACTTGAAAAAGTAGACGGCAAAGCTGAAGAACTGACATGGGAAA
>JAYOLY010000030.1:9905-15859 GCA_038120575.1 Rickettsiales bacterium | reverse complement strand
AATCATTAAATTAATATAAATTTTTTCATGACTATATTTCACTTCCCACATGTAAGAGTTATAAAACCCTCTGTAAATAGGTGTTATCAACGCCTTAGATTGCGTAAAATTCAAATAATCATATTCAACAAGAAACCATGTACTAATTCCTGTGTAAGAATGCTTGTAAGGTGCCCAACCTAGTTTAATTTTTGAGTTTACAAATAATGTTTCATTGGGATACATAGTCTCTAGGCTTGCCATACTAAAAAATGTTCTGTTTTCATAATCTGCAGTTAAAACAAAACATGGGCTAAAACTTTCTCTTTCATGTCGGTACGCTAATGCTGAATTTAGATATATATTTGCTTGAGCATCAAACATATTTTTTCTGTAAAGTCTTGAATTATATTGAGCGTAATAAAATTGATTTTTATTTGTCTCTGTTATTTCTCTGAATTTAAAGCCAATTGAGTGTTTATGAGAAAATGTATAGTTCCCATAAACGGTTAAATCTGGACCTGATGAAAAAAAAGTATCTACGCCACCTCTAAAACTGACTGGATGAGCATAGATATGATATGCAAGGCAAGTCAACAAAACTAAAAAAAACACATACTTACGCATAACAAAACTTTATCATGTGTAGCTTCTTAAATCTATCCATACGAAAAAATGTGCTCCATTGAGACCTTTATTTAGCAGTAATTGAACACTGCTCTTAATGTGTGTTAATATCTTGCTATGGGAAAAATTCTTCTTATTTTGGTTACTTTTGCTTTAGTTTCATTTTTGTTATTTAGTTTTAGTTTTAAAAAAAAATCTTCTAAAATTCATGTTCCCGATTCTTTTTATACAATCAAACTTAAAGACATTGATAAGAAAAATTTAGACTTAACTGACCTAAAAAACAAACCTATTTTGATTGTTAATGTTGCGAGTCGTTGTGGATTTACTTCACAATATAGTGACTTAGAGACGCTTCACAACACCTACAAAGATAAAGGGCTAGTCTTGATTGGCGTTCCAACAAATGATTTTGGAGGTCAAGAACCTGGCACAGAAGAGTCGATCAAAACATTTTGTCAAACAAAATATAATGTTAGCTTTATGATGACGGAAAAATTAAAGTCTAAAGGAACAGAACAACATCCTTTATTTACTTTTTTAACTCAATCTAACATTGAGCTTAAAGGCCCCGTCAGCTGGAATTTTAATAAATTTTTAATTTCTCCTGAAGGAAAGCTTGTTGCTCGATTCGGTTCAAGCACTATGCCATTGTCTCAAAAAATCATATCGTCAATTGAATCACAATTTTAGTTAATTTCAATTAACAATTTCAATTTTAAGCATTATTTGATTGTTCTTTGTATGAATGTTATGGTGACTAAAGTTTAAATAAGCGAGGATAAATTATGTTAAAGTTTTATAAAGTCTCTATTTTGGCTTTCATTTTGCTACTTATTTCAAGTTGTGGAAATGGAAAGTTGTTAAAAGAGGTTAATGATGTTGCCGTTGTTACAATCAAATTCAATCGAACAGTTGAAGTTGTCACTCAGGAAGAATTTAACCGTGGGGAAATACCAGATAAAGCTTTAGAAAAACTTAGTGACAAAAACGAAGATGAGATTGAATTTTATGATAATTTTATCAACAAACTTAATGAAAGTTTAAATAGTACCTCTTTAACTATTAAATCTCCATCTACTTATTCTAGTAATGAAGGTTTTAAATCTGAAGATATATCAAACAAATTTTCAAAACTTACTAAATACATTCCTGAAGGATACATCGATTCAAGTCTCAGCAAAATAGTTCTTGGAAAAAATAAGGAAAAATCTGGATCTGAAGTTTCAAAACGATTAACTGAACTTATTGGTGTTGATGCAGTTGCATCATTTGAATTTAATTTTGTTCAAATTCAACCTAAAAATATTTTAGGTAAAAAGAAACTTGGAATCATTGGATCTCTAATTATGAAGAATAAAGAAGGAAAAACAGTTTTTCATAGATCGATTTCAGTAATTGGATCTAAACATTCATTTGGATTTTCATCTGATTCTGCGGAATTTAAATTCACACAAAAAAACAAAATATATTTAAAAGAGCTTGAAGCACTTTTCTTTGCTGAGCTTGATTCAATTATTTTGAAAACGTTAGCCAAAAAATAAGATTTCATTCATTTTCTAATATTATTAGTGGGTCCAAGTGGCCCACTTTTTTTGTTTAATTATTTTAAACGTATCGTTATAATTTAATGATGATTTCTTTTTTATTATTTGGTCTTGGATTTTTTCTTTTGTGGAAAGGTGGAGAATATGTTGTTGATGGAGCTAGTGCATTAGCTCGACGTTTTTCTATTTCTGAGATTGTAATAGGTCTCACACTGGTTTCAATAGGGACGTCTCTTCCAGAACTCGTCATTAATATCATTGCAAGTATAAATGATGAATCGGATATTGTTTTTGGAAATATCATTGGCAGTAATATTTCTAATACCCTTTTAATTCTTGGTTTAACAGGAATTATTTTTCCCTTCAATTTGTCGAAAATTAATCTTAAAAAAGAAATTTTTCTATATAGTGTCATCGTTTTATTCTTGATTGGACTATTATTTTTTTCATCTTCACATACTGGATATACACTTACTTTTTTTTCTGGAATTGGATTATTGATTTTTTGTTTCATTTCTATTTATTTATTTTATATACAAACAAAACATTCTTCAGAGTCAAAACAAGAGTCTATTAAACTATCTACTGCAAGTTTTTATTTTGTTTTAGGATGTGTCCTACTTCCTTTAGGGGGGCATTGGGTTGTTATATCTGCAATATCAATTGCAAACCTTATTGGCATTTCAACAAGTATTATCTCCCTTTTTGCAATCGCTTTAGGCACATCTCTTCCAGAACTTGTAACAAGTGTTGTTGCTGCAAAAAAGAAAAATTCATCTCTAGCATTAGGTAATATTATTGGTTCAAATATTTTTAATATTACGTTTGTACTAGCTACCAGTATACTTATTACACCGCTAAAGATCCCTTTTCAAAACAATCCAGATCTTATTGTTTTGGCTTTTTCAACAGTTATGTTAGTTTTATTGCTTTATGTTTCGCATTTAAAGATTATTAATAAATTGTATTACTATATTTTATTTTTTTCATACTGTGCGTATATTTTTAATCTATTTTTAAGATAAAGTTCCTTTTACCTCAAATAAGATTTTGATATACTATTTTAACTTTATATAAAGGGAATTACATGAAAGGCATTATATTAGCAGGAGGAACTGGGTCTCGACTTTTCCCTCTTACCCTAGCAATATCTAAGCAACTATTACCTATTTATGATAAACCCATGATTTACTATCCCTTGTCTATCCTCATGTTGGCAGGTATAAGAGACTATCTTGTCATTACCACACCTCATGACTTAAAAGGATTCCAAACAGTTTTAGGTAATGGCCATCAGTTTGGAATTGATATTTCTTACAAAGTTCAAGAAAAACCTGCTGGAATTGCTGAAGCCTTTATTATAGGTGAAGACTTTATTGCAAACGATTCCGTTTGCTTTATTTTAGGAGATAATATTTTTCATGGAGATAAACTTCCTCAATTTATTAGAAATGCCATAAAAGACAATCAAGGTGCAACGATTTTTGGACAGTATGTCAATGATCCTGAACGCTATGGAGTAGCAACATGTGATTCTAATGGAAACGTTTTAACGCTTGAGGAAAAACCAAACAAACCTCAAAGTAATATTGCTGTAACGGGGTTATATATCTTCGATAATCAGGTGTCTCATATTGCAAAATCTATTCAACCTTCTAATCGTGGAGAGCTTGAAATTACGGATGTGAATCGAGAATATTTAAAACAACAAAAACTTACTTTAAAGCTATTAAGTCGTGGGACAACATGGCTAGATACTGGCACCCACGAAAGTTTGCATAATGCCAGTGTATTTATCGAAGTTTTAGAAAAGCGACAAAGTTTAAAAATAGCATGTTTAGAAGAAATTGCTTATCGCATGTCTTTTATTTCCAAATCGCAACTATTAGAAGAATCAACAAAATATAATAATGACTATGGCAACTATTTAAAACACATTGCTGAGGATATATCTTGAAGAATTTATTGATCACAGGTGGATCAGGGTTTATCGGGTCTCATTTTATTCACAATTTTATTAAGCAGTATCCTGACTACCACATCATCAATCTTGATAAACTTTCCTATGCTCATTGTGATTCACATTTAGACTCCATTAAAAATCATCCTAATTATACATTTGTTAAAGGAGATATTTGTGATAAAAACACGGTTGATTCGCTATTTAATGAATACCAGATACAAGGTGTTTTTCATTTTGCTGCAGAATCTCATGTTGATAATTCAATAACTGGTCCAGACATTTTTATTGATACCAATATTAAAGGGACACATCACTTAATTCATGCTGCAAAAACATTATGGATGTCTGACCCGTTTAAGGTTAAGCCAACGTTTAAAGATGCTCGATTTCACCATATTTCAACAGATGAAGTTTATGGGTCTTTGGGGTCAACTGGTTTTTTTACAGAATCATCACCTTATGCCCCTAATTCTCCGTATTCGGCATCGAAAGCAAGTAGCGATTTTTTAGTTCGATCCTATCATCACACTTATGGCTTAAATGTCACCATTAGCAATTGTTCTAATAATTTTGGCACCTTTCAGCATGACGAAAAATTAATTCCTACCATCATCAGACATGCGATTAATCGTAACCCCATTCCTATTTATGGTGACGGTAAAAATGTACGTGATTGGCTTTATGTAGACGATCATGTTGCAGCAATTTGTGCTATTTTCTTTAAAGGAAATACAGGAGAAACATACAATATTGGAACACGAAATGAATTACAAAACATCGATCTTTGTAAACATATCTGTGCTATCTTAGACAATGAACGTCCACATCACGCCCCCCACGAAGAGTTAATAACTTATGTAAAAGATCGTCCTGGTCATGATCATCGATACGCAATTGATCCAACAAAACTTGAAACAAAACTAGGTTGGTCAGCTTTATCAGATTTTAAAAGTCGTCTCTCAGAAACAATTTTATTTTATATAAATAAATATAGTAATGACAAAACAAGATGAGCTTGTTGAATTAGTTAAACAAAAAGGAGTTGGCAAAACAATGAGCAAATCATTGAATAGCCAACAACTTAGCGCGCTTACAGAACTACTAAATTCTACTGAAGTTAAGTCTGCAACCATAGCTACAATTCTGACTGCTTTTTTAATGCTTCCATTAACAAAAGATGAAAAAAAATGGTTTTCAACAATTCAACAAAACTATATACATAGCGTTCGTAAAGAGTGTCACTTCTTATTCAATAACGACATATTACAAGATTCCTTAAAACATTTTTCAGAACTTATTAATACAGTCATCCAACATAAAAATCTAACTTCTTTGGAATTTGAACAAGCTATGTCGTATGTTTTTTCAACGACCACGCCCGACTGCTTTAAAGCGGCTTTTTTAGAAGCAGCCCGACTTAAAGAAGAAAGTATGGAAGAAAATTGTACCTCACTCGATTTTTGGTATAAAAAAAGTATCCATCATCAGCTAGATCTCCCTATTTTAATTGATCTTGCTAATCCATATGATGGGTTTAAGCGCCATTTTAATCTATCCATTAGCTTAGCAATATTTTTAGGTGCACTAGGATTTCCAACACTTATTCATGGTACACATACTCTTGCTCCAAAATTTGGCATTACCCCTCATAAGCTTCTCTTAACTGCAGATAAAAATCCTTTAAAGTCTGTTGAGGAAGTCAAAAAATGTCTTGAAAACCCAAACATTGGCTGGGGATATCTGGATCAATCTCAATTTTGTCAGCCGTTACATCATTTAACTGACCTTCGTAAATTTATGGTTAAACGCCCTGTATTAGCAACCGTTGAAAAATTTTT
>JAYOLY010000030.1:0-9895 GCA_038120575.1 Rickettsiales bacterium | reverse complement strand
ACCACTTCGAGCAAAAAAAACATATCTTGTTACCGGATACACTCACCCTGCATATCGTCAAAAAACAATTGATTTATTACAACACTTGAATCAAACAGATAAATTTATGATTGTTCGAGGTGTCGAAGGATCGGCTCAACTTCCCTTTGATCGTCGCTGCCCTGTAATTACAGGTAACAGGAACTCTGTTGAAGAACTTTTTTCACGACCATCGGATTATAACTTTGAAGAATCTAGTTTTAACGGAAGAGATGTTTCTATCAATGAAAAAACAACATTAACCTATAGTTTAGCTGGCATCGAAAACCCTAACAGCTCATCTTTTTTAGAATTAACCTATCTTGCAATAGCTATTTGTACCCACCTTAATCTGGCGTCTCCAGATGAGATCAAGCAAAAAATTCATTCCAAAACATTTATTTCTTCATTAAAACAACGCTGGGAACTGTATTAATTTTATTACTTTTTTTAGATCAATTATTTAATTCTATTTACATCTTCTTTTGTGTTTAAATATTTTATTTTTTTGGTATTAATATACTGTGCCAAAATCTAGTCAGTCAAATTCATTATATACACCAACAGACTTAAGTAGTTGTGGAATTGGTTTAATTGTTAATTTAAAAGCAAAACCTCTTCATCAAATTGTTAAAGATTCTACTAAAGTATTAATAAATTTAAGCCATAGAGGAGCTGTTGGCTCTGATGCAAAACTTGGAGATGGTTCCGGCTTTATGTTTGCTATTCCTGATGAATTGTTTCGTCATAGCATTCCAAATTTACCTCCATTAGGAGCTTATGGTGTGGGCATGTTTTTTTTTTATGGTTCAGAACATAAACATATCGCCCAATTAATCAAAATTTCTAAAACATATAATTGTAAACTGTTTTATAATAGAACGGTTCCAATCAAAAAAAACTATCTCAGTTCATCTTTATCCAAATCAATTCCGACTATTGTTCAATGTTTTTTTCAAACAACAAAACCAATAATGGAGTCACATTTAAGTAAAATATTATATCAAATCAAAATTGACTATGAAGATTGGCTGTCACAACAATCCAATTCAATACAATCTAGTCATATAGCAAGCTTGTCTACTCGAGTTATTATTTACAAAGCCTTAGTATTACCTAAATTCTTGCATCTTTTTTATCAAGACTTAACTAATAAACACTTTAAAAGTCATTTTTCTCTTATTCATTCGCGCTATTCTACAAATACTCTACCTTCTTGGGCACTTGTCCAACCCTGTCAATTTCTTGCTCACAATGGAGAAATTAATACACTTAAAGGAAATATCAATTCAATCAAAACACTGCTTCCAAAATATAATTCTAAGCAGTTAAATAAAGATCCCATTAACTTTTCAGATAATCACATAAAAAGTGATTCGATGTGGCTAAATAAGTGGGTTGAATTTTTATATCATTCAGGAAAATCTTTAGCAGATATATTTTCTTTTTGCTTTCCTCAAAGCCATAGTCAATTAAGGTTTATGTCTCGTTCTATTAAATCTTTTTTTCGCTATCATGCAGCTCAAATAGAACCTTGGTCAGGTCCTGCTGGACTTGTATTTTCTGATGGAATAACAGCAGGAGCTTGTTTAGATCGATTTGGATTAAGACCTCTTCGATACCAATTATTTAATGATGACTATTTTGTTTTAGCCTCAGAAATTGGGGTTTTAAAAGATAAAAAACAAACTGTTAGCAAAGAAGGTCGTTTATCTCCTGCTGAAATGCTTGAAATAAACCTAGAAACTGGCAAGATCTTATTTGATTTAGATATTAAAAAAAATATTTCTTCTCATTTTGATTATTCTAATGCAATTAAAAAAAAACATATTCAGCTTCCATCATGGACTTCAACTAGTACTCTAAACAATCGAAACTCTTTTTCTATGTCTAGTTCTCATTTAAACACATTACATACTGCTTTTGGCTATAACAAAGATGACCTCAATATGATTATTTCAACAATGGCATCCACTGGAAAAGAAACTGTTTATTCAATGGGGGCTGATGTGCCACTTGCAGTGTGTTCTTATTTACCAAAACGATTATTTGATTATTTTAAACAACGATTTGCACAAGTCTCTAATCCTGCTCTTGATCCCATCAGAGAATCCATTCATCTAAGTTTAAGAACCTTTATTGGTTCAAAACACTCCATTTTTGCTGATCCAACCAAGCAACCTCAACAATTTTTTTATACGCATAGTATTCTAAACCCTCATGCTTTTACTATCATTTCAAACAACAAACGTCAGGGTCTTCATTCAAAACGAGTGTATATTACTCAAACAACCAAAAAAACCAAATCGTTTAAACAAAGCTTGACTCGTATTTGCTTGGATGTTGATCTAGCTATAGATCATGGTGCTAGTATCATTATTTTGTCTGATAAACATGTCAATAAAAGCAATCTTGCATTGCCGAGCTTACTTGTTTGCTCTGCTGTACATCATCATTTAATTCGTCAAAAAAAACGCCATCACGTTTCTATCATTATTGAAACGGCTGAAGTCTTTAGTAGCCATCATGTTGCCTGCTTGTTTGGGTTTGGTGCCAATGCTGTGTATCCTTATCTTGCATTCAACACTATTTATAATCTTGTTGAGCATCACTATATTCCAGATATATCCTATCAAACTGCTTTTAATAATTTTATTCTAGCTATGGACCAAGGTGTATTAAAAATCATGTCAAAATTAGGCATTCCAACACTACGTGGATACATAGGCAGCAAACAATTTGATTGTATTGGGATAAGTCAGGCTGTTTTATCTGATTATTTTGAAATACAGTCATCTCTTATTGAAGGACTCACGTTGAACGATATAAAAAAAGAAGTATTACAAAGCCATAAAGAGGCATACAATTCGAGCACTCAAGAACCTCTTATTAATCGTTCACTTAAAGGTCTTTATCATTACAGGAAAAATGGCGAGTTTCATGCTTGGAACCCGTCAATTATTGTAGCACTTCAGCAAGCTGTGAGGCTAAAATCATATTCAAAATTTCAAGACTTTTCAGAACTTTGTAACCTTCAAACAAAAAACCATGCCTCTATCAGAGGTTTTTTTGAGTTGGTCAAACAAAACAAGCCTCCCACTATACCGTCACAAAAACAAATACAGTCAATTATTAAAACGTTTTCCACAGGGGCTATGTCATTTGGATCCTTATCCCCTGAAGCACATCAAACACTTGCTATTGGTATGAATAGTATCGGTGGATTTAGTAATTCTGGAGAAGGTGGAGAACTATCTAGGCGATTAAAAACTAAAGGAAAAAAAATAAATTTGAATAGTAGAATTAAGCAAGTTGCATCAGGTCGATTTGGTGTTACAAGCGACTATTTGATGTCTGCAGATATTATTCAAATTAAAATGGCTCAAGGTGCTAAACCAGGTGAAGGAGGTCAAATTCCAGGCCATAAAGTGATTGGAGATATTGCTGAAGTTCGGTTTGCAAAAGCAGGCACTGAACTTATTTCTCCCCCACCCCATCATGATATTTATTCTATCGAAGATTTAAAACAACTCATTTACGATTTAAAATCAATCAACCCAACAGCGCGTGTCAGTGTCAAACTGGTTGCGGAATCTGGTGTGGGAACCATCGCAGTGGGAGTTGCAAAAGCTGATGCTGATATCATTTTAATTTCAGGTCATGATGGAGGTACAGGAGCAAGTCTTCTTGGATCTATTCATCAAGCTGGTATTCCTTGGGAAATTGGATTAGCAGAAACTCATCAAGCTCTTACAGAAAATAAACTCAGACATCGTGTTGAGCTTCATGTTGATGGCGGGTTTAAAACTGCACAAGATATTATCATTGCGGCAATTTTGGGGGCAGACGGATTTGGATTTTCTACAGCTGCGCTTGTGTCTCTAGGTTGTGTGATGGTTCGTCAATGCCATAAAAACACGTGCCCGACTGGGATTGCAACTCAAGACCCTACTTTAAGACAATTATTTAAAGGAGATCCTGAGCATATCAAGCAATGGGCAATATTTTTAGCTCAAGATGTTGCACAACTTCTTCATCAACTTGATGTTGATTCTCTTAAAGACTTAATTAATCGAACAGATTTACTTACTGTTGTTTTAGATAACAAGCGGTGGAAAACAAAACGGCTCAATTTTAAGCGTCTACTGCATCAGGTCCCCACTACAAAAAAAATAAGTAAGCCAAGAAAACACGATCAAAAAAACAACTTAGATCATCATATTTTTAATGATATATTAACTGATAACATCAATACATCATATCCAATTACAAATGTTGATCGCAGTGTTGGTGCACGCTTAGTCTATTTAACAACAACACATCAAATAAAAAAATCGTTATATTTATCATTTCATGGCTATGCTGGACAAAGTTTTGGTGCTTTTTTAACTAAACAGTTTCATCTTCATTGTCAGGGAGGCTCAAATGATTATATTGGAAAATCGCTTTCAGGTGGATCTATCAGTATGTGCTCTGAAAAATCATCTATAAAAAATGAGCTACTTGTTGGAAATGCTTGCTTTTATGGCGCTACTAAAGGATTTGCTTATATTGCAGGAAAAGCAGGAGAGCGATTTGCTGTACGCAATAGTGGTGCAACGCTTGTTGTTGAAGGAATGGGAGACCATGGCTGTGAATACATGACAGGAGGTGTCGTTTTATCTTTAAGCTCTGTGGGGTTAAACTTTGGAGCAGGAATGAGTGGTGGATGTGCCTACATTTACGACCCTAGTCAATCTCAAAACACATCTATTTATTCAACATCTGTTTCTATGACCTCTTGCAATAGTGACGATTTATCGCGTATTAAAAAACTGTTAAAGAAACATAAACAATACACCAAAAGTAAGATTGCTAGCTCAATTTTAAATCATTGGGAGATATCCTCCGTATATTTTGTAAAAATAGCATAATTTGAAACATTTTATTTTAAGCTTTTTTATGCCTAAACACTTTAGTTTAAATTGACATTTTTTTGGACAGCTTCTAGCATACTGTTATGTTAAAACCTGAACTACTGGCACCAGCTGGAAATTTAGAAAAATTACATATTGCATTTTTATATGGAGCTGATGCTGTTTATATTGGTGGAAAAGTCTTTGGATTACGTAAGTATTCTGAAAATTTTTCATTGCACGAGATGAAGCAAGCTGTTGATCTTGCAAATTTATTAGGAAAATCTGTTTATGTTGTTTTAAATGGATTTGCTCATGATGACGATATACCAGATCTCATTTCCCATTTACACGATCTTGAAACCATTCAACCTCATGCTTTTATTGTTTCAGATTTAGGTGTGGCTCAACTTGTTTCCCAACATACAACGATTCCTTTACATGTTTCGACCCAAGCGTCCGTTACCAATCATTATGCGTGTCAGTTTTGGAAAGACCAAGGTGCTAAGCGAGTTATTTTAGCTAGAGAAGTATCTATTGAAGATTGTATAGATATTCAGCAACACTGCCCTATTGAATTAGAAATATTTGTTCATGGTGCAATGTGTGCAAGTTATTCGGGTAAATGTACCATTTCAAATGTATCATCTGGTCGCGATTCAAATCGAGGTGGATGTGTACAAAGTTGTAGACATAAATATGATCTAATCGATCCTGAAACCGATCAACTTCTAGACTCTAAACATATCATGAATGCAAAAGATTTAATGGGAATTAATTATATTGAATCGTGTATCAAAGCCAATATAGCATCATTAAAAATTGAAGGTCGCATGAAATCTAATTTGTATGTAGCAAATGCTGTTCAATGCTATCGACAAGCAATTGATTATTGCTACAAGCAACTTCAGGACAACTTACCCATTGACCCCATGTATTTAACTCAACTTGAACAACAATTACGTGCTGTTTCCAATCGAGATTTTTCATCAGGAGGGTTGGCTACAATTCCAGGTGGCGATTCTATTCACTATGATTTTGGTGGCTATCATAAAACCTTAGATTATATTGGCATTGTTCGAGATGTAATCGATCAAGATCGAGTCATTATTGATGTTAAAAATAGCTTTTCTGTTGGAGATACATTAGCAATTTTTCAGCCTCATCAATCAAAACCTCGTCAACATCACATTGAAGCGTGTTGGTCATTAAGAGGTGAGCCACTGGAAGCTGGAAAACAAAATACATTAGTGAGTCTTCCTTTTTTCTCAGAAGCTAAACCATATGATGTAATCACTCGTTTTAAATAACATGATCTTATTAAATCCTTTACTTCCTGTATCAGCCTTTATATTATACATTAAAACGAATTACAGAAATTAAAGGAAATAATATGGCAAAAGAAAAAGTTGTTCTAGCATATTCAGGAGGGCTTGATACATCTGTTATGATCCCTTGGTTGAAGGAACATTACAACTGTGATGTGATTGCCATGTGTAGCAATTTAGGCCAAGCTGATGAATTAGATGGCCTAGAAGAAAAGGCTCTTCAAACAGGTGCATCAAAAGTATTTATTGAAGATGGTCGAGAAGAGTTTATTACCAACTATATCTACCCTACTTTACAGGCAGGCGCAATTTATGAAAGAAAATATCTTCTTGGAACCAGTTTTGGACGTCCTCTAATTGCAAAGCGTCAAGTTGAAATTGCTCAGCAAGAAGGTGCAACAATGGTAGCGCATGGAGCAACTGGCAAGGGTAACGATCAAGTTCGTTTTGAATTAACATACATGGCACTTGATCCTAGCTTAAAGATTATTGCTCCATGGAAAGACCCGAAATGGACCTTGCATTCTCGTGAAGATTGTATTCAATATGCTGAACAACATAATATTCCTATTACACAGTCTAAAAAGAGAATTTATTCTGAAGATCGTAACATTTGGCATATCAGTCATGAAGGTGGTTCTTTAGAAGACCCTGCTGCTGCGCCAAATGATGATGTATTCACATTATCCAGTACAGTTGAACAAGCTCCTGATACATCTGAAACTATTTCTATAACCTTCAATAAAGGAATTCCAACACATATTAACAACAAAGCTTTAAATCCAATTGAACTTTTAACGCTTCTTAATCAGCTAGGAGCGAAACATGCTATTGGACAAATTGATATGATTGAAAACAGGTTAGTTGGCATTAAATCTCGTGGTGTTTATGAAACACCTGGAGGCAGCATTTTATACGAAGCTCATCAATATTTAGAACAACTTGTACTTGATCGATCCACTTTAGCATTGAAGCAAAAACTGGCTTTAGACTATGCTGATTTAGTGTATGATGGACGCTGGTTTTCCCCTGCTCGAACGGCATTGGATGCCTTTGTTCAAGAAACACAAAACGTTGTCAGCGGCGACGTTAAACTTAAGTTGTATAAAGGAAATATTATTGCTGCTGGAGTGACGTCCCCTCATTCACTCTATGTCGAAGATTTAGCATCGTTTTCAGATACTGAGTTATACAATCAACAAGATGCAACTGGTTTTATTAAATTATACGGGCTCCCTTTACGAGTCAATGGAATGGTGAAGCGTAATGAGCACTAAAAAACTATGGGGTGGTCGATTTAAATCTGAACTTGATGATGATGCAAAGGCATTAAGCTATTCGCTTGATGTAGACAAATGGCTAGTTCAATATGATATTGCAGTCAACTTAATTCATGCAAAGGCACTTCAAAAAAATAATATTTTAACTCAACAAGAATTCGAAAAAATTTCGTCTTGTTTAAAACATTTATCTGAAAACTTTGAAAGCAACCCCAACTATGGACTGCATGATGATGAAGATATTCATAGTGCAATTGAACGACTTGTTACAGAACAGTGTGGAGATATTGGAAAAAAAATGCATGCTGGCAAATCTCGTAACGATCAAGTTATTGCTGATGTCCGATTGTTTGCTTTAGCTAATACTGAAGTGATTATTGATGAACTAAAAGATTTAGTTTTAACATTAATTGATCTTGCTGAAAAATATGTCTCTATACCTTTTCCAGGAATGACTCATTTTCAACCTGCTCAACCAGTATTGTTTTCTCATCATATTTTGGCTTACTGTGAAAAATTTAAACGAGATATTAATCGCTTTGGGTTTGCCTATGACGCAACAGATGTTTGTCCACTAGGATCGGGAGCACTTGCAGGAAACAATTATAAACTTGATAGACAGTTTATTGCTGAAGAATTAGGCTTTTCAAAAATCAGCTCCAATAGTTTAGATGCTGTTTCAGATCGAGACTTTATTTGCGATATTCTAGCTGCTTCTTCACAATGTATGGTCCATTTAAGTCGATTTTGCGAAGAAATTATTATTTGGAATTCGCCATTACTAAATTTCATTTCTTTACCGGATTCATTTACAACAGGTAGTTCGATTATGCCACAGAAAAAAAATCCTGATATTGCTGAACTCATTAGAGGAAAATGTGGTCGTGTTCAAGGTCGTTATGTCGCTATGCAAAATACATTAAAAGGACTTCCACTAGCTTATAATCGTGATTTACAAGAAGACAAAGAACATTTATTTGATGCCATTCAAACTGTCACATCTTCTCTTGTTTGCTTTAAAAAAATGATTTCAGGATTAACATTAAATCAGGATTCCGTAAACGCTGCTCTTTCAAAAGGCTTCTTAACGGCAACAGAATTAGCCGATTATATGGTACTAAAAGGCATTCCTTTTCGTGAAGCCCACGAATTAACCGGCCAGATTGTTCTCACTGCACTTGAAGCGAATAAAACACTTGATGAACTTACTTTAGACGAATATAAATCGTTTCATTCATCAATTGAAAGCGATGTGTTTGATGCTCTCACTATTGATGCAGCGATTGAAGCAAAGGATGTGTTTGGTGGAACAGCGTTAAACCAAGTTAAGCATCAACTTGCTTTAATTAAAAAAGATATTACTGCTTTAGCTTTAGAATAAAAATAATTATTATCTATGCACTTTTTTTTATTTCATTTATACTTGGTCTAAATTTGACTGAAATGAGGTAGTTTAAATGGAACAATCATTAGTATTTATAAAACCAGATGGTGTAGAAAGAGGTTTAGTCGGAGACGTTTTAAAACGATTTGAGCAACGTCAAATTAAAATAAAAAAACTTGAATTAAAGCAATTGGAACCCAGTCAGGTTGATGCACATTATATCGAACATCTTGATAAACCATTTTATCCCAATTTAAAGGAATACATTTTATCTGGCCCCATAGTCTTGATGGTTCTAGAAGCAGAAAATGTTATTTCAATTATTAGAAAAATGGTTGGCGCAACAAATTCAGCTGAAGCTGACCCTGGAACAATTAGAGGTGATTTTGCTTTGAATACATCAAACAACATCATTCATGCTTCAGATAGTCCAGAAAGTGCTGCTAGAGAAATTTCAAATTTTTTTCAATAGTATTTAGTGAAACACTATAGTTCGGTTTCCATTACAAACAACTTTATTGTTGATATGTTTGTTTATTGCATCTGAGAACACTTTTTTTTCAATTGCATATCCTTTCAATTTAAGATCATGGATGGAATATAAGTGAGTTATAGGTGCTACTTCTTGAGCAATAATTGGACCGTCGTCTAATGATTCAGTCACATAATGAGCTGTAGCTCCAATAAGTTTGACTCCTTTCAAATATGCTTGTTTATATGGATTAGCGCCTTTAAATGCAGGTAAAAATGAATGATGGATATTGATAATTGGAACGGCCAAAGATGATAGCAAACTTGGAGATAAAATCTGCATGTATTTAGCCAGACCAACACAATCAAATTGATAGGGATCAAGAGCTTGCACGATCTTTTGTTCATATTGTTTTTTACTTTGTGTATTTGCATCTTCATAAATAAAAGGAATGTTAAATGCATGACAAATTGATGCTGCATCACGATGATTAGAAAATACAGCCACAACAGATGCAT
>JAYOLY010000029.1:3003-15991 GCA_038120575.1 Rickettsiales bacterium | reverse complement strand
AGAACTTTCTGAAAAAAAAAGAGAAGACCTTTATTTCAAAATTATAAAAAACACACCTCACATAAGAACAGCCATTATCAATTCTAGAACAATAGATCAGATAAATATACTTAATGCCACTCTTAAAGGAATGCTTTATTGTATAAAAAAATTAAAATTAACATCAAATATAATATATATCGATGGAAATACGACTCCAAAAGACTCTACATTCAACATGAAAGCAATAGTTAAAGGAGATAGACTAATTCCATCAATATCAGCAGCATCTATTATTGCAAAAGTTACACGAGATACGTTAATGAAAAAAATACATAAAGCATTTCCTCAATATAATTTCGATATAAACAAAGGATATGGAACAAAAAATCATATTGAGACAATTTTAAATTATGGGTCCTGTAAACTACATAGAGAAACGTTTTCAGTAAAGAAACAACTAACACTTCCATTTTAAATGGATACTAGAAAAATAGGTAAACACTATGAAGACATAGCAAGTAACTATCTTAAAGAAAAAAATTACAAGATAATTGATCAAAATTTTTATTCACGATATGGAGAAATTGACATTATATGTATTTCTCCGGAAAAGATCTTAACATTCATTGAGGTGAAATACAGTTCAAAAAAAACAATTAGCTTACTCCACAAGTTAAACACGAAAAAAATTGATAATATGATTAATACTTCAAATAAATTTATATCAATGTATAATTATAATAATTATCAAATACAATATGATTTTATTGAAATAATAAAAAAAAATATTTCACATTATGAAAATATCATAATAACAATAGAGTAAAGAAATTATGTTATCAAAAATAAATTTACCTCAAAAAAGAATAATAAACCAAATTAACAATAATAAAAACCAAAGAGATAAAAATCAAAAAGACAATAATCAAAAAAATAATAAGCAAGAAGATAAAAAGGAAGAAGAGAATAAAAAAAATCTAAAAAAATATGATAGTACTATATTAACAACAAACAGTTTCGTTGAAATTAAACCAAATGAATATAGTTATAATAATCATGAAATATTAATACTTGAAAATTTAGAATTCATTTTAACAAGTCAAACAATAACAAAAAATAAATTTATTGAATTAATAGAAATCTTAGATGGTTGCTTAACACATACAAATTCAATTAAAGTACTAAGTAAATTGCACGCATTATACCAAAACATACTATCTCACAATGTGTATATTGATTCTATTCAGCCAATAATATTAAACAGCCTATATATGTTTTTACTTAAATTAAATAATAAACGCGAAGAAATATCTATTAAAGAATTTAATTTCATCGAAAACAATATATTAATTTCAATTGATTACTCAATTAAAAATGTGGATACAAAACTACTTCAAAAATACATAGCTTTATTTAACAAATATTTACTATTTAGTCAAAAAAATACAATATCAAAATACATCAGTATATATTTAAAAATTAAAATAATTATTCAAAAAAACAATTTAAATTTACATAATGATCTAAAAGAGTTTATAAACTTTAAAGAAAAAATTACAAGCAAAATACTTTCTGCTAAAAATCTACAAAACTTTCTTTCATTAATAAATTAAATTTTTAATGCGCTACTTCTATAACTTTTAACTTATTGTCAGCTATCTTAATTTTATTTAAGATATCTAATTTATCCTGATATTTAGTTACATTTTGCAAACTTTGTTTTAACTGTTTTATATCATCATGAAGCTTATTTTTGTCAAAATCTGAAGCAAAATTAATAAAATCTACAATAATTAAAATTGTTTCAGGTTTTACAATAATAACACCCGATGAAATATAAAATAAACTTAATTTTTGATCAGAATTATGACATTCTAAAATTCCTTCATGAACATCTGATATAGTAAACGTATGACCAAACTGAATTCCCATATCTCCAGAATCTGTCATTATTCTGACAAAAGTAAATTCATCAGATAGTAAAACACCATCGATTGATTTCACTTCAAGTTTAATTAAATCATCCATTATTTAGCCTGCCTGCATTTCTTTAGCTTTTTCAATAACATCAGAAATTCCACCAGCCCAAGCAAAAGCTTGTTCAGGAATATCATCATATTTTCCTTCTAAAATACCTTGAAAAGAGTCTACAGTATCTTCTTTACTTACATATTTACCAGCTAACCCAGTAAACTGCTCACCAACAAAAAATGGCTGTGATAAAAACTTCTGAATTTTTCTAGCTCTAGAAACAATGATTTTATCTTCCTCAGACAATTCATCCATACCTAGAATTTTAATAATATCTTGCAATTCTTTGTACTTTTGTAAAACCTGTTTAACTTGGTTAGCAACCTTAAAATGATTTTCACCAATAATACGAGGATCAAGAATTGTAGACGTAGAAGCAAGTGGATCTACAGCAGGATAAATACCAGCAGACGCAATTTCTCGAGATAAAACAGTCGTGGCATCTAAGTGAGCAAATGTTGTAGCAGGAGCAGGATCAGTTAAATCGTCAGCTGGAACATATACAGCTTGAACAGATGTAATAGATCCTTTTTTTGTTGACGTGATTCTATCTTGTAGTTCACCTAAATCTGTTCCTAAAGTTGGTTGATATCCAACAGCAGATGGCATTCTTCCAAGTAAAGCTGAAACTTCAGCTCCAGCCTGAACAAACCTAAAAATATTATCAATAAATAATAATACATCTTTACCTTCTTGGTCTCTAAAATACTCAGCCTGTGTTAGTCCAGTCAATCCAACTCTAAATCTAGCACCAGGAGGCTCGTTCATCTGACCATAAACAAGTGATGTTTTATCTAAAACACCAGATTCTTTCATTTCTAGCCATAAATCATTTCCCTCACGGGTACGTTCACCAACACCAGTAAATACGGAATAACCTCCATGTTCCATAGCAATATTACGAATTAACTCCATAATCAAAACCGTCTTACCTACACCAGCACCACCAAATAAACCAATTTTACCTCCAACTGGATAAGGAGCTAAAAGATCAACGACCTTGATGCCCGTAACAAACATCTCTGTTGTAGTACTTTGATCTTCAAAGGCTGGCGCTTCTCTCAAAATTGGAAGAGACGTTTCAGAGTTAATAGGTCCACCAAAATCAATAGGATCACCTGTAACATTCATGATACGGCCTAACGTCTCTTTACCTACAGGAATGGTTATAGGAGCTCCGGTATCCTCACCAAAAGCACCTCTAATTAAACCGTCAGTGCTTCCCATAGCAACAGTTCGAACAACATCATCTCCTAAATGTTGCATTGTTTCAAAAACAAGTTTTTGACCTTTTTCTGAAGTAATTTCAATTGCATTGCCTTGGGCAGGTAGTTGACCAGGCTCAAATTTAAAATCAACAACAGGTCCTATAATTTGAGTAATTTTTCCTTTAGCTTTAGACATCTTTTTTTCCTCCTAAATTTTAACCTACTAGAGCTTCAGCCCCAGCAACTATTTCTGAAAGCTCTGTTGTAATTTGAGCTTGTCGTTGTCTGTTATAAATTAAAGTAAGCTCTTTAATCATTTCCCCTGCATTATCCGTAGCAGAGTCCATAGCAGCCATCCTTGCACCTTGTTCAGCAGCAAAACTTTCTAAAAAAGCATTATACAACACATTAAAAAAATATTTTTCGCATAAAAAATCAAAAATATTACTAGGAGATGGCTCTAGTAAAATACTAGTTGTTTCATTTACAGAATCCGTACCCGACCAGTCTATTGGAAATAATTGTTTCTTAATCACATTACTTGATATTGCAGAAACAAATTCATTGTAAAATAAATTTATAGAAGAATATTTACCAGATGTATATAACTCAACAAGAAAATCCAATATATCTTTAACAGATTTAACTGATAATGATTCTTGAAAGTTTTCTAAGTATTTTAAAATATTATTAGAGTGAACTTTTTTAAAATATTGCATCCCTTTTCTACCAACTACAACCATATCAACTGCAGTTTTTTTTGATGATACATATTTATTAACGTATTTGATAATACTGGCATTAAACCCACCACACAAACCACGATCACCTGTAATAAATATAATTAGTTCTTTATCAGAGTTATATTGCATAAGATATTGACTTTGAATAAGACCATTTTGATCTTTGATAACATGTGTAATCGCTGTATCCAAATCTATAAGAATAGATCTTGAGGATAAAGCTCTAACCGAAAAGCGTTTAAATTTAGATGCAGCAACCATTTTCATTGCTTGGGTCATTTTTCTGGTTTTCTTTACCGAATCTATTCTATCCTTGATATCTCTGAGTTGTGACATGTCTATTCCGAATCAACAAATAATTTTCTAACATTTTGAATAACAGAAACAAGAACTTTTTCCAAATCTTCAGTTAAAACCTTTTCAGATTCAAGTGAATCTAAAAACTCAGGTTTATCATTAACGAGAACTGAATTCATCTCTTTTTCAAATTCAAGAACTTTATCCAATTCAATATCATCTAAATACGCATTAACAGCAGCATATACTATGGCAATTTGCTGAGAAATTCTTAGAGGTTGAAATTGATTTTGTTTAAGAATTTCAATTAAACGTTTACCTCTCTCAAGTTGCTTAAGAGTTGCTTGATCTAAATCAGATCCAAATTGAGAGAAGGCTTCTATTTCCCAATACTGAGATAAATCTAGCCTTAAACTACCAGCAACCTTTTTTGTTGCTTTAATTTGAGCACTTCCACCAACCCTTGAAACAGAAATACCAGGATTTACAGCTGGTCGAATTCCCTTATTAAACAAATTAGATTCAAGATAAATTTGACCATCAGTGATAGAAATTACATTTGTTGGAATGTAAGCTGATACATCTCCAGATTGAGTTTCGATTATTGGAAGCGCAGTTAAAGACCCACCACCCTTCTCATCAGAATATTTTAATGCTCTTTCTAATAATCTAGAGTGCAAATAAAATACGTCTCCAGGATAAGCCTCTCTACCAGGAGGTCTTCTTAACAACAAGGACAACTGTCTATATGCAACTGCGTGCTTAGACAAATCGTCATAAATAACAAGAACATGTTTTCCTTTATCCATAAAGTACTCACCCATTGCACAACCTGCATATGGAGCCAAATACTGTAATGTAGCTGATTCAGAAGCAGTTGCACTAACAACTATCGTATACTCAAGTGCAGAATTTTGCTTTAATGTTTGGATAACTTGAGTAACAGTAGATTTTTTTTGTCCAATAGCAACATATACACAAACAATATCCTTACCTTTTTGGTTGATGATAGTGTCAACAGCAATAGCAGTTTTACCTGTTTTTCTATCTCCAATTATAAGTTCTCTTTGCCCTCTACCTATTGGTATCATAGTATCAATACACTTAATACCTGTCTGAAGAGGCTCAGAAACAGGTTGTCTATCACAAACACCAGCAGCGATGCGCTCTATAGGATAGCGATGCTTAGCGTCTATAGATCCAACACCATCAATTGGTTCACCAATAGCATTTACAACTCTACCTAATAATTCAACACCTACTGGAACATCGAGAATTCGCTTAGTTCTTTCAACGAGATCGCCTTCTTTAACTAAACTTGATTGACCTAAAATAACGCAACCTACATTGTCTTCCTCTAAATTAAAAACAACGCCATAAACACTAGAAGAAAACTTTATCAGCTCTCCAGCCATTGCATTATCTAGTCCATAAACACGAGCAATGCCATCTCCAACTTGAAGAACTTTACCAGTTTCTTTTTCATCTACAGATAGTTCAAACTGTTTAATTTGGTTCTCGATTACGCTTGTGATTTCTTCTGGTTTAAATTTCATACTTCACTTCCTTAATTAAAAGATAATTTTAACTTATTCAAGGTATTGATAATAGTTCCATCATAAATTGTATTGTTAGAAACTATTTTAACCCCTCCCAAAATTGATTTATCAAGTTTGAAATCAATAAGGGGAGTTTTATTAGTTTTAGTTTGAATTAAGTTAGAGATTTGTTGAATCTGAGAAGATGTTAGCTCAACAGGAGAGTGAACATATAACTGAACTTTGCTTTCTACCTCTAAGATGAATTCATCAATAATGGAAAAAATATGAGCTAACAATCTCAACCTATTCTTAGAATTTAACAACAATATAAAGTTTTTTAAAGAAGGCCTATTTTGCAAAAAAGGAATGTCAGACAAAGCCTTTTTTTTCAACTTTAAACTAATAACTGGACTAATCAAAAAAGAATAATATACTTTATTACTTAAAATCTCACTACAAAAAACTTTAAGATCCTGCAAAGCATCAACACGTTGTTGTTTTACAAAACAATTATTATAGGCAACAATATATCTTTTAACTAAAACATTAAGACTCATGATAGTTTTTGCACTGTTTCTGCAGCTATATCCTTTTGAACAGACTCATCAATATTCTTTCTGATAATTTTTTCAGACAACGTAACTGACAATACACCAATTTGAGAAGTAAGTTCTTGCTTGGCTTGATTAACCATTGAAGAAACATCTTTTTTTGCCTGATCAATAATTTGAGTAGCTTCTGTATTAGCAAGACTAATAATGGTCTCTTTTTCTTTAACAATAGAAACAGATGCATTATCTTTGATATCTTTAGCCTCTTGCCTAGCTTGATTAAGCAACTGTTTTCTTTGTGCTAAAAGTTCTTCCGATTCTGTTTTTTGATTTTGAGCAGTTTCTATATCAGATTTGATAGAATTAGAACGCTTTTCAAGAAAGTCCATCAAAGGAACAAGTATAAACCTCTTCATAATAAAAAGAAGAAGTAAAAAATTGACCATTTGCATACATATTTCAAATAACTTGATTGATATCATATAAAAAACCTTAAACTATGCAACAAAAATCAAAATTAAAGCAACAACAAGTGCATAAATTCCTGTAGTTTCAGAAATTGCCTGTCCAATAATCATTGTTTTTGTAATTAAGTTGGCTTCATCAGGTCTCTTACCAATTGCCTCACATGCTTTACCACCAACAAAACCTTCACCAACACCAGGACCAACAGCACCTAATCCCATACAAAGACCTGCTGCAAGTAGAGCGAATGCTCTTATATATTCTTCTCCTGTTATCATTTCCATTTTTTTTCCTCCGTTTTTTTTATTGTGTAAAAATTAATATTAAAGAAACAACCAAAGCATAAATGTCAGTTGTCTCTGTAATAGCTTGACCAATGATCATGGTTCGCGTTAATAATCCCATATTTTTAGGATCTCTAGCAACACCTAAATTTGCAAAACGCGCAACCAATCCATCTCCAATTCCAGGACCAATTGCCCCAAAACCCATTGCTAACCCACCGCCAAGGCAAGCTGCCATATTCAGAATCCCTTCTCGTTCAGGAAGCATAATTAATATTAAAGCAACTGTTAATGAAAAAATTGTCGATGTTTGAGTAACGGCTTGACCTATGATCATGTGGACTGTTAACGAATCTGAATTACGAGGTTGCCTGCCAATTCCAGACATTGCAGCGCTTCCTGGAAGACCTGCTCCTAAACCAGAACCAATCGTTCCTAAACCAATAGTAAATCCAGCGGCGATAAACGTAATCCCCTTGAACACACTATTAACATCCCCTTGAAACACTAACAAGAGAGAAATAACAAGAGCAAAAATTGAAGCCGTTTCAGTAACAGCCTGCGATATAATCATTGTTCTGACAATTTTACCAGATGCATTGGGCTGCCTACCTAATGAATGAACTGCATTCATGGCTATCATACCTTCGCCAACAGCAGATCCTATGGACCCTAACCCCATTGCAACACCAGCTCCCAAAACAGCACAAATTGATGAAAAAATCATAATAACCTCATTGTTGTTGTTGTAAATAAGTAACCGTTAACATGGTAAAAACAAAAGCTTGAACAAGCCCTGCAAACAATCCAAAATAGGCAAATAAGCCAACTGGAACTAGGAAATATTTAAGCAACGAAGATACAATCACAATGATCATTGAACCTCCAAAAATATTCCCAAACAACCTAAATGAGTGCGAAACTACGTTTGCAACAACGCCAATTAAATTAAGATAGAAAAAAGGATTTAGAAAAAAGAAAAACGCAAGCCAACCCTTCATTGGAAAAGGATCATCAAAAAAGTTTCTTAGATATGTAACAAAGCCTTTATTGCGAATACCATAAATTTGAACCATAAAGAAAACAAGCAAACCTAAAGCCAAATCCGTATTAACAGATTTTGTAGGCTCTTCAAAAGCTGGAAAATTAAATAAAAATGAGTAAGGAACTGTTCCAATATTAAGCCTTAAAGAACTCAGTGAAGAGCCAACTAGCTCGACTTGATTACTAAAAAAGGAATGAAAAAAAGCAATGATAACACCAAACATTTCAAACAAATTTGGAAGGATACCAATCCAGTTTGCAAGCAGTACAAACATAAACAAGGTAATGACAAATGGAAGATGTTTTTTTCCATCTTCTTCACCTAAAGTACCATAGGTTATTTCTTTAAGAAAATCGTGTAAAATTTCAAAAATATTTTGTAAAGGACCAGGTATTGTTTTGATACTCTGTCTAACAAGAAGGGCAAAAACGGCCATGATAATAATGACGACCCATGTCATTATGAACATTGTTGGATTGTATGTAATTTCGTTACCAAAGAAATGAAAAGATTTTAATGTGACTTCGCCTAAATTTTCCATTATTTATTTTGCCGCCTAACCTTTCGTAAACTTCTAAAAAATTCAATCAAAATATAATAAGATTGAAAGAAAAATAAGGATACCAAAATTAATAAAAAATTTAAATAGTTTTTATACATTAACCCAAGAAATAATGGGCAAGCATACAAAAACAAACGAAACACATATGTTAAAAAAAACATTCCCTTATCTTGTTTAATTAAAAAAGAAGATCGAGTATAACTAAATTGATAAAATATTATAAAACTGAACACAAAACCTATAGTCAAAGAAAATAAATATTTTGGACTTATTAAATATAGGGTAACAGACAAAATAAAAAAAGCTGCAAAAACAGATTTCAACATTTTTTTAAGTAAAAACTGAATATTTTTAAAAATCATAGTTATCAAAATAATACCAAAATATATTTATATTGATTATAACAATTTATTTCAAAAATGAATTAATCAACTTAAACACAAAATAAAATCCAATAAACACACCTAAAAATGTAAAAACAATAATGCTTATACCACTTGTATCTAATGCATGATCGATATAAAGACCGATGCTAAAACAAATTAAGATGGACATAAGCATCACAGCAGCCACTTTAAAAAGTAAAGAAAAATATTTATTCATTATTGAAAATTTTTTACGATTACGTTGCATCTATTGACTCTTTATTGCAATAATTCCGATAAAATTATACCACTGAAAAAATGATTCTATCGTGTTAAACCCCACATCTTTTAGCATCATAATATTATCTTGAACTGTTAATGGATTCAAAACACCTGACAATGCCTTTTCTTTCATTGCAATCTCTTGCTTAGAATAATTATTCTCTTGTTTATACCTATAAAACATATCAATATAATGTTGGTCTAACTGAGAATTATCACAATGAACCTTTTCAATTAAAACAATTGCGCCTCCAGGAAGTAAAGCATCATAAAAACTAGACAATAACGATGCCCTTACAGACAACGGTAGAAACTGTAAAACTAAATTAAAAATTCCAAATGAAGACGACTCAAAAGAATAGGGTTCATTTAAATCAACAAGCTCAAAAAAAAGCTTAGAATCAAAATTAAATCTTACAACATCCTGCTTGGCTACGTTTAACATATCAACACTATTATCTAAACCATAAGCAGTACATTTCACATTTAAGTTTGATAATACTTTAAATAAGGTTGTGCCTGTTGAGCAACCAAAATCATATAGAACAGAATTTTCCAAAACGAATTTCATAGAAAAATCGACTATCATCTGTTGAATGTTTTCAAAAAAAGGAACACTTCTATTTATCATATCATTAAATACGGTTGCAACTTGTTTATCAAAAACAAACGAGCCTGACTCTATATTTTTACAGTTAAAAAGAGTATCTTTACCAAATTTATCTAACATAAATTAATTCAATTTTTTAAAAACTAAAACAAATATCACGCCAACAAAAAAACAAAAAGAATTAATGAAAGCCAAAGATAAAGAAAACCCTGGCCATAATGACGGTAAGGACCCTAAAACAAGTCCTAAAATTGCATAATACGTCAGAGATGGACATTTAGACAAACAATATTTCACAATATTAGACGCAAAAAAAACACCAAAAATAATTCCAACAATAAAAATAAACAAAATCAACACATCAAATGATTTTATTGCATTAATGATTGTTGTGTACGTTCCTAAAACCAATAAAATAAAGGACCCACTAATTCCAGGAAGTACCATAGCTAATGCAGCTATCAAACCAGAAAAAAACAAATACACTTGAGTACTAAGCAATTGAACATCTAGGATCGAATTTGAAAGTGATGGATCCAATAAAAAAAACAAAACTGGAATAGTCAAAAATATAAATAATGTAAACAAACGCCCAACAGAAAATGTCATATCATCATGACATCTCATAACAATTGGAATACTAGCTATTACAGTACCCATGAAAAAGAAAAAAGTACTTTCTTTATAGTTAAACAACAAAAACTCTAAAATGTTTGCAAAAAAAACAATACCAATTAAAGCACCTAAAACTAAAAAAAATAAAAAGATAAAACTGTCTTTAAATCCATCTTTTTTAAATGACATTAAGTTAGTGAATGAATCAATAATTGTAGGATAAAGTCCTAAAATAACAGCCATAGTACCGCCGCTTAAACCAGGTATAATATTTGCAATTCCAATGAGTATCCCTTTAAAAAAAACAAGCATTTAAAGATTAAATAAAAACTCTACAACATCACCATCTTGCATAATGTACTCTTTACCCTCTTGTCTAACCAGCCCTTTTTCTTTAGCTAGTTTTAACCCGTTACATGAAACATATTCATCATAAGATAAGATATTTGCTCTAATAAACCCTTTCTCAAAATCTGTATGAATCTCACCCGCAGCCTGAGGTGCTTTTGTGCCCTTTTTAATTGTCCAAGCCTTGGTCTCTTTTTCTCCAGATGTAAGAAAAGTTTGTAAATTCAATAAATCAAAACACACTCTAGCTAATTGATTTAAACCAGACTCTTTAAGACCTATTTCATTTAAATATTGTACTTTTTCGTTCAAATCTAAAGCAATCAGCTCACTTTCTATAAGAGCACACAAGGTAATCAAACCAGCAGAATCTATATTAGAAAATTGAGTTAAAGCATCAACATACTGATTTCCAGAAACAAGACTATCTTCATCAACATTTGCAACATAAATCACTTTCTTTATCGTAATTAAAGAAATTTCCTTAAGATACTCTTTTTCATCATCTGAAGTAGATAATGTTCTAGCTGGGTTATTATCTAGCAAGTGATTTTGTAATTTACGCAAAAAATCTAATTTTATTACTTCTGTTTTATCATTAGCTTTAACCTTTTTCTCCTGAGTAGAAATTAATTTATCAACTAAAATTAAATCTGCTAAAACAAGTTCTTGGTTGATTACATTAACATCTCGAATTGGATCCACAGACCCATCAACATGAGTAATATTTTCAGAATCAAAACACCTAACCATATGAACAATAACAGATGTCATTCGAATATCGTCCAAAAACTGATTACCTAACCCCTCTCCTTTGGAAGCTCCTTTAACTAAACCTGCAATATCAACAAATTCAATTGTAGCAGGAATAATTTTTTGAGATTTATTTATTTGAGATAATGTAGACAATCTATCATCAGGAATATCGACTATACCGACATTAGGCTCAATAGTACAAAATGGAAAATTACTTGCAGCAACGCCAGCTTCTGTAATTGCATTAAACAGAGTAGATTTTCCTACATTAGGGAGTCCAACTATTCCAACTGATAATTTTTTGTTTGCCATAGACTATTAATAAATAATAAATTAAAAAAACTAATTTTTTTAGTGTTATAAATCTTAGGATTTAGCAACCTCTTCATTGCTATCTTTATCTTTATCTTCATCCTGTTCTTCATCAAAATCGTTTAAAAGATCTAGTCTGGTTGCAACTAAAGGTTCTAAATTTTCTTTATGCTCTGGAAAATAATTCATGAACATTTTTAAATCAAAGAATGGTTCACCTAAATGCGTTATATATGAATATCGTCTCCATATTCTATCAAAAAATTTGACTATTATTATATTGTCGTAATTATTTAATAAATCTAACATGTGTCCGATTTTTTGTAGTCTATTGTGTAAAATCTTAATTTTTAATTCGCCGATATCTTTACTGATTCTATCCATAGCATCTTGATAAAAATCGACAACTGGTTTTCCAATCAAAAAAATATCAGATTCAGATACTCTTATGGATGCAGGATCGAAAACAAAAAAATTCTGAAACCTAGACGCATTTTCTAATGTACTTTCTTTATCAAACATAAATTATACAACTCCAAGAAAAATTTAAATTTAAAAAAGTATAGTAACATATATTTACACTTACATAAAACACATTAAATACTAGACCAACTTTAAATTATACTTTATGCATTGAATTTTTTGTTTTAATCTATTCGAAGAAAATCGAGGCAAATCCATTCTCATTTTAATAAAAAAACCACATCCATCCCGTAATTGATAACCAGAATTAAACACACTAAAAGGGTAGTCTCTACAAATAGCAGGTCTAGTTTTATAATCTGTACATAAATTATTCAATGAAAGTGAAGAGCATGAAAAAGATGTAATATCAGTATTATTATAATGAGGAATAAAACGGCTAAATAATTTATTTTTTTTAATTAAACGTTGATATCTTGAAGATGAATTAATAGAGATGTCATCATACTTAATGGTTATGCCTTTGCAACTAGCTCCTGTATTTTGGCAAGACCGTGCAATATAAAAA